>NZ_JBXASU010000022.1:0-95544 GCF_058809705.1 Cupriavidus sp. MPR-AND1C
TCCCCATTTACCGAAACCCACCCACCCGTTCGGGACTATCCTCGGGTGGGTTTTCGCAATTCGCCCATCTTTTACTGGTGCGCCGCAAGACATCAAATAGCCATGTGTTCCGGGATTGGCCCGGACAATCCACTAAGGGTGACACATGGCCGAACAACTCCGCGCCGCTCTGGCGATCCTTCGCCGCAAGCAAGTAGAAACTGCGACGGGCCTGTCCCGCTCCACCATCTACCAGCGCATCAAAAATAAGACCTTCCCTGCCCCTGTCGCTCTTGGCCCTCGCACTGTCGGCTGGCGCGCTGGTGACATCGATGCGTGGCTGGCAAACCCTGCCGGCTACAAGGCGTAAGGAGTGCGACAAATGAAACAGCCGCATAACGCCCAAACCGCCACAAAGGGAATGTTCGTGATGGCGTCCATCCAAACCCCATTGGACGCAAGCATCCGCACGGCATTCATCGGTGCTGGCAATCCCCGTCATCTGCTGGTGCTCCATGCATTGCTGGAGCGCCCGCGTCGGATCGCAGAAATCGAACGTATCGCTGACTCCCGCAGCGCTCACAAGCTCATCGCCGAACTGCGCCGCCGTGGCTTCGAAATCCCTTGCCGCCGCAGCACCTGGACCTACCGCAATGGCCGTAGCGGCCGCCCCGGCTTCTTTTATCTGACCGACTCCGACGTCCAGAAGCTGCTGGTGTGCTGGCTCCTCCAGTACTTGAAGGGGGCCGCATGATCGACTGGCTTGAATACGGGATCGGCAAGCACCGCCGTCCGTGTCCGGCTTGCCGTCGCGGCGCTTCCGATACGGCTCTGAGTATCACTGTGGAGCCTGCCGGCAACGGCGTTGCGCATTGCTTCCGCTGCGGCTTCAGCGTGAGCCACCGCCCGGAACGTGGCACCTGGCAGCGAGCAGCCTTGCCTAGTTTCGAGGTCGCCACGGCACGCCGGCACAACGTGTTGTCCGATTACGGGCGCGAACTCTGGAACCTCTGCATGCCCCTTTCTGGAGTCGCATTGGATTATCTGAGCGGACGCTGCTGCGTCATCCCACCCGCCGATGGCGATCTGCGTTATCACCCTAGCCTGAAACATCCGACCGGCTATACCGGGCCCGCGTTGGTTGGCCTGATTACGGACGCAATGCCGGGCCAACCACTGAGCCTGCATCGCACCTGGATTTGTGCCAACGGCCGCAAGGCCGACGTGAACCCGCCACGCCTGCTGCTGGGCGGTCATCGCAAGCAAGGTGGCGTCATTCGCTTGTGGCCCGACGACGCCGTCACGCTGGGTCTGGGTGTCGCCGAAGGCTTGGAAACTGCCCTGAGCCTCGCGTGGGCGTATCAGCCGGTCTGGGCATGCATCGACGCGGGCAACCTCGCCGCGTTCCCCTGCCTGACCGGCGTTGACTGTCTCATTATTGGCGCTGACAACGACCCGGCCGGCTCGGCCGCTTCCAACGCTTGCGCTGGCCGTTGGGTCAATTCCAATGCCGAGGTGTTCGTTACGCGCCAAGTCGAAAACGACCTGAACGACGTCCTCGCGGGGACGGAAGCATGAACGCGAACATGGCCCGCATGAAGGACGTGCTATCCCAAGCCGAGCGATTTGCTATGCCGGTACCCGATGAAATGACTGGCCGCGCCGACCCGCCCAAGATGGAATCACGTCTGAGCGTGGTATTTGCCGATGAATTGCCGGACACCTTTACGCCCGCAGACGAGATCGTGCAAGGGGTTTTAACGGCAGGTGGTGGCAGCATGCTTTTCGGCGGCCCGAACGGCGGCAAGACGTTCCTGACGATCGATATGGCCGCGTCCGTGGCACGTGGCGTGCAGTGACTCGGCCGCAAGACGGAGTCAGGGCTTGTGATTTACCTCGCCGCCGAATCCCCCGCATCGGTGCGTGCCCGCTTGCAGGCCTATCAGATTCATCACCGCGTGCTCGTACCGAACTTCGCCATCGTCCAAAACCCGATCGACCTCTTCGACGGGGAAGCGGACACCGTTGCTGTGATTCAACTGGTGCGCCAGTTGGAAGCCGAGCGCGGACAACGTGCGCGCCTGATTGTGGGCGACACCCTGGCCCGCCTCAGCGCAGGCGCAAATGAAAACGCCGGGCAGGACATGGGGCTTGTCATCCGCCACTTCGACCGCATCCGCGCCGAGTGTGGCGCGCATTTCCTGCTCATTCACCACTGCGGGAAAGATGCCTCCGCTGGTGCGCGCGGCTGGAGCGGCGTTCGAGCCGCCGTGGATACCGAAATTGAAGTGACAGCCTCACCCGCGGGTTGCTGCGCCGAAAGCGCGAAGCAGCGTGACCTGCCCACAAAAGGTGAGCGCATCGGGTTCCGGATTCAACCTGTGGAGCTGGGACGTACAAAATGGGGAGACCCCGCGACGTCCTGCGTGGTGGTGGCCACTGATGCTCCGGAAAAGCCGCAGGGGAGTAAGCGCATGGGCGAAGTTGAAGGGGCCGTTGTGGAGTTTCTCGCCTTGCACAAGTTCGGCATCAAGAAGAGCGCCGTGGTCGCTCACTTCAAAGGCAAGTACGAAAAGGGCTCCGTTTATCGCGCCATGAAGAAGTTGGTCACTGCACTGGCGATACACGATATCGCCGGCATGGTCTCTGTTGCGGAGGCAGCCAAGTGAACAAGGTACGCAAAGGTGCGTTTAGGTACGCGCTCCCGTGGTGTACCTCGCAGGATAGGTACGTTTAGGTACACCACCCTTTAGGGGTGTACCTAAACGTACCCGCCGAACCAAGAACAAAAACATAGGAAACCCACATGGCCATTTGAATCGTCCGTACGAACAGCCCAAACCAAACCCGCGCTAAATGCGTATTTTCGATAAGGTGAAGAAATGACTGCTGTGATTCAACCGCCGACCTGGAGTAGCCCGGCCGATGCCGCAATCGGCCTTGTGTCGTTGCTGGACAGCGCAGGCGGCGTCAGCAATGTTCTTGTGAAGGTCGACGCCGCGAACCGCGCGCACCGCGACAACGACCCGGCCTACCGGCTGGCGCGATATGTCGCCGACTCCACCGGTGCCATGTGGTACGACGCCCGCACCGAGTTCCGCCTTTACAACGTCGTCGGCTGGCAGATGGCGTAGTAACGCCTCGACTTGACGGCTGCTCTTCTGTTTTCACTTTTTGGAGTTAAGGACCATGAAAATGTTTAACTTCTTCGACAATGCAAACCTCACGAAGCGCGATGAACAGGCATTGCGTCAGCTCATTGAGTCGCCCGAGGCCGAACAAATCCGCGAGCGCGCCGAGCGTGCCATCATCGAAAGGCGCATCGTGCTCAAGGCAAATCTGGATAGTCTTGACCAGCGACACGACAAGGGGATCACCGCTGCCGGTCTGGCATATCAGGGCGCAATGCGCGCGCTGGAAGCGGCAGAAGCCAAACTGATTGCTGCGCGGGAAGAGGAACACCGGGCACGGACCGCATCCTATGCGCTCGAATCGCTCAAGCTGCGCGAGGCGCACGAATTGCGGCAGGAACTGATTGCGTGCCGCGATGAATGGCTCGATGAGTTCCACGAGCATCTTGGCGATGCCAGCGACAAGCTGCGGCATCTCACGCAGATTACGGCATTCCCGCACCGCTCGTGGACGGGTGAGAAGTCGATCCGCTATGAAACCAATGCCGACGAAGTGGCCGCGCTCTCGGCTGCGCTGAAGGAAGCGATGGCCGAGGTGACGGGCATGGCGCTGCTGCCCCTGACCCGGAACGAGGTAAGCGAGCGCCTGACCGCTCTGACCCATAAGCTGCAGCCGGCGCTGGACAAATTTTCGCTACCGACTCCTCGGCTCAATGTGGACAGCGAGGTGACATTGAGTCGCGAGCGCCTTAAGCTGGCCGACGTGCTCCAAGACAATGGCCTCAGTGAGCCGGATGACGCGCCCGCATCGACAACGGCGCAATCCCGCCCCCGCACGCAAAACCACGGTGCCGGCCAGCAGGAACCGGCTGCCGAACGCCTGGGCAGCAAGAACACCCACAAGCTGGCGGTGCACTTCATGGGTTAGCGCATTTGGGCTTTTTGGGGGCTGCTGCCTTGGGGTGCAGCCCCTCCTACGACTCACACTCGAACCGCCATTCCTTCAGAAAGCACCGAGTTAGGTTGAAGTGCGACGTACTCAGACATCGTCCTCCTCGTATTTAGATCGCAAATATCTCTCTGGGTGCGGGATAGTTGAATAGGCCGCCAGCAGGCTTTTCAGCGCTTTTAGATTGATATCCAGATGGGGGTCGTCGCAGACGCCGTCGCCGCGATCAACAAACATTCTGTCTTCTATTGTGAACAAGGCCTTTCGACAGGCTTGTTCCAAAGGCACTCCGAACTGCGTGACAAATGCCACAAATTCGGCCTCCTCAAACCCGTACCAAATAGTGGTATAGGGCACAAATTCGGTAATAATCCTCGGCAACCAGTAGGCTGCTGTGCCTGTAGTTATGATCTGATGCACGGTCTCGGCGTCGAAATCCACGGGATACCAAGGAGGGGTAAAATCTGACTCGCCAGGGCGAAATGCATGCATGAGCCTAGCGAAAGGCGAGCGACCGTAACGCCACCAAATGGCGAAACTGGCAGCATCTGCGAATCGACGACTATCCGCTTTCCTGCAACTTTCCTCCAGAAACGCGTCTACCTGCCTTGTAGCACCAAGGGCCGCCTCATTGTCACGCCCAGCCATTTGCGTCCATACTGCGGCCAGATGCAAGGCTCGACCGACGGTGTCTTCGGTATGGTTGGATTGAGAGATTCTTCTGATGAAGTAGGTTATAAGATGGCCTACTAACGTACCCACCGTGTTTGCATGCCCTTTGACGTAGTCCGCCATACCACGCAATGCAAAAGAATGGACAGTGAGCCGGCCAGCGTCAATGTCGAGTATCCCAGCGTCCTGCAAATACCCAATGTAACCAGCTGGCTCTAGTTCAGCCCTCGCTTCCGAGCCGACCAAGTGGCAAATCCGTACGAACTCGTCATGCTCGTAGCTTTCAAATGCCTCCAATAGCAACCAACATAGGGCAGCATGGTGCGCGGAATTTACCGGCCATCGTATCAACAATCGCTGGATGCCGGCGGCTGTGGTCATGCTCCCCGCGCTTGAAATGATCGACCGAATCATGACCGATTCGTCGGTATAGCCAGTCGCCGTGTGCCAAGTCGCTGTAATCTGATCCTCAAAAGGGAGCGGCTGATGAACAACACGAACTTCGTATGTACCCAACTCCTTGCGGAGTAAAACACCAAACATGTTCAACTCATATGGTGTTTTCAAAGTGCGCAAGATGTCGCGACGGTTTCGTTCAGCCACGTCCAATGCAGAAGGAATTGTGCTAACAGGTTCGGTGGCGATGGCCCATAGGGATGCTTCGCTATAACTCTTAACTGAAACTCTATATTTGTAAGGCTCGAGAAATGCCAATGTGGCCTTGTCGACCCAATGAATGATATCGCTACGCGAAGTGATGACGAAGCGCTTGTCATGACCTGCACGGACGAGGAAGTTGCGCATCTCATGGGTTAGCGGTGTCGTCGAAAGATGATCGCTAATTCCCCAAGGATCTGATATGACAAATAGCGCCGGTCCCGGCTGCTCAAGCTTCTCGCTTAGGCTACTGATTTCCCGGACGTGATGCACTTCAAAAGGGATCGCCTCGACGCGATGCAGTTCAGCCAGATGCTGCGCGAGCGTCGTTTTTCCTACCCCAGGAGGCCCCAGCAATAAGATCACGTTGTGCGTTTTCAGGTGCTCGAACATCTGCGCAAAATCTGTCGGAAGCTGGATATTCCTACGGATCAGTCCGTTGGCAATACCGCCATGAGTTTTGATTAGTTCTGCAAGGCTGACGGCGGTCAGCGCCGAAGAAGCATGGCCTAACAACCGTGACCGGCATGCGTGCTTGAGCGCCGCGACACAAGGCTGAATTTGGAGATAAGGCACCTTGAACTGGACAAAGAGCAGCTTTTCGATACGAAAAACGAGCAATTCTTCAGTCAGACCATCCAGAATTGAGACTCGTCCATTCAATTTGTTGCCGGCACCGCGAAGGCTTGGATCAAGGAACCCCCTGACCGATGCGGCGTGCTTTGGCGGCACGTTCAGGGAATCCTGGTGCAGTCCGTATAGGCTACCTTCAACTCCCGCATTGGTCATCAGGAAGTAACAGGCATCTGGCTCATCCCGCAGGATTTCCAGCGCGCGTTTGCGTGGGGCCGGCCCCCTCGAACCTTTTGGCCGCGGTAGCCCATTACCCACCACCTCGGAAAATGCGTCATGCGTCCAAGGACCCGTACTGCGCGTCTTGCACTGAATCATGACCCGTCTACTAGACGAAGCTGGGAACGTCAAAGTTGCGTCCCGCTCGTCCGGCGTCACATCAATCTCGATGTCTTCCGCACTAGCCGGTTCTATATAGATCTCGGCTGCCTGTCTATCTCGCAAGAGAACGGTCAACGCGATCCAAATAGATGCGTCAATCTGGTACTCGAAGCCTCGATATCCCGGCAACCCCCTGCCTTTCTGCTCAGCCACCATTCTCCACTCCGTACGGGTTCACAAAATAGCGTAACAGATCCGTGCAGCGACGCGCCTTCACAGCCGATTTACCTAACTGCGACATCTAACTGCCACCATACGGAAAACTACTCTCCCAAAGTAGACGGCGACAATTATCTTGGCCGGTTTGACGACGATTGTCTTTGCCGGTGGGGCGGTGGCGGAGGCGGCGTAGCCGCCGGAGACACTGCCCCACCGGCGGCGCCGGGCGGAGGGGGTTTTAGGATGGCTGATTGCGGTCAAGAAGAAGCGAACAGCCATGTCCGGAACCCATATTACGGACCAGCAGGTCCGCCTCTTTATGAACAAGCGCAAACATCACACCCAGGAAGTCGCAGCGGCGATGGCCGGCATGAGCGTCCGGACAGCGCGGCGATTCGAGCACGGTGCCCATCTGCCATCGCAGAAACCGCCGCGCACGTGGCGTACCCGCCACGATCCGTTCGCTGACGTCTGGGACGGCGAGGTCGTGCCGCTGCTGCGCCACTCGCCGCGACTCAAGGCCGTCACGTTGCTGGCCAGGCTGCAGGAAGCTCATCCGGATCGATTCCCCGACAGCATGCGACGCACGCTCGAACGGCGCGTCAGCCAGTGGCGCGCGATCGAGGGCCCCAGCAAGGAGATCTTCTTCCCGCAGGAACACCTGCCCGGCGTGCAGGGGCTGTCGGACTTCACCGACATGCGCGATCTGCATGCGACCATCGCCGGCGCGCCGTTCGATCACCGGCTGTATCACTTCGTGCTCGCCTTCTCGCACTGGGAGTACGCCGGCGGCGGCGCTCTATGACACCTTGCTCGCCGAGGAGGTGACGGCATGAACGCACCCGCCACCTACGATGCCGCGCGCCTGGGACTGATGCTCAACGAGCTACGGCTGCCGACGATCGCACGGCTATGGCCCGAGTTTGCACAGCGCTCCGACAAGGAGGGCTGGCAGGCTACCCGGCTGCTCGGTGCGCTGCTTGAGCACGAGCTCGCCGAGCGGGTCAAACGGCGCATCGAACGGCATCGCATCGAATCGCGCCTCGATCCGGCCAAGACGCTCGACAGCTTCGACTTCGGCATGGTGCCGATGGTCTCGAAGGCCCACGTGATGGCGCTCGCAACCGGCGATTCATGGCTGGAGAAAGGCGCCACGATCCTGCTGTTCGGGCCGCCGGGAGGCGGCAAGACGCATCTGGGTTCCGGCATCGGCCACGCCCTGATCGACGCCGGCTACCGCGTGCCGTTCACGCGCACCAGCGAGATCGTGCAGAAGCTGCAGGTGGCCCGCTAAAGCCTGCAGTTGCCGTCGATGCTCGGCAAGCTGAACCGCTTCGACCTGATCATCCTCGATGACCTGTCGTACGTGCGCAAGGACCAGGCCGAGACGAGCGTACTGTTCGAGCTGATCGCAGAGAGATACGGGCGGCGAAGCCTGCTGATCACGGCCAATCAGCCGTTCTCCGGCTGGAGCGAAGTGTTCCCCGACCCGTCCATGACGGTGGCCGCCATCGACCGACTCGTCCACCACTCGACGATCTTCGAGCTGAACGTCGAAAGCTACCGACGTCGCAACGCCAGCGACAACAAGCGGGCGCGGCGGCGTCAATTACCCGAAACCGAACCGGAAGGAGCGACAACTATGACGACCTGACTCGCGACGATTACCCCAGCCGACCGGCCAAGATAGTTGTCGTTCGACCGGCCAAAGTAGTTGACGCTCTACACCCAAAGACAATATTCTGCGAGCATCCGTGAATAACCCTCTCACAGCATGGCTGTGAGAGGGGGATGAAAAATATGCTTGCAAGTACCCCCTCTTCGCGCAATCGGCTATCTGCCAACAAGTTGGCGGAGATGTGGCATTTGGTGGACGCGATTTTTGTGACTAAGGTGTCCTCGTAAGCAATCGGAGGACGTCATGCGAACTTGGAAGTCCGGAAAACCAGCGCACACGCTGGACGAAATGCAGCAAGTTGCCCGTCTTCAGGAAGGGGAGTGTCTTTCGACAGCCTACGTGAACGGGAGAACAAGATTGCGCTGGCGATGCCGCGAAAGTCACGAATGGGAGGCCACCGGTGAAAGCGTGTTGGCCGGCCATTGGTGCGGCGTTTGCGCCCGCGAGCAGCAGGTAAGGCAGCAGCGCAATCGTGGTTACCTCAAGTGCCAATCGATCGCTCGGAAGCAATTTGGGCGCTGCCTTTCTCCTGTCTATGTGGATAGCCACACGCTGCTTGAATGGGAATGTGCAGCAAAGCATCGGTGGTGGACGAAGCCGGTCAGCGTGTTCGCGGGACACTGGTGCGAGACATGCGCGAACGAAAGAAAGAGCCGGGAAAACACAAATCTGACGATCGGGGCGATGCGCGAACTGGCTGCCGCGAAAGGTGGCAAGTGCATTTCCACAGTCTATCGGAATATCTACACCCCGCTCGAATGGGAATGCGCGCTCGGGCACCGGTGGCCGACGGCCCCAGCAAACTTGATCGCGGGGCGATGGTGCCCCATGTGCCGACATGGCTTAAGCGAGCGCATTTGCCGAGCGGTGTTCGAATACCTGCTAGAGGCGAGTTTTCCGAGGGCACGTCCGCGCTGGCTGCTCGGCACACACGGCAAGCCGCTCGAACTCGACGGATACTGCGAGGTATTGCGGCTCGCGTTCGAGTATCAGGGGGCGCAGCATTTCACGAGGGTCAGGCAGTTCAAGATGGACCGCGACCGGCTTGCCGCCCTTCAGGCTCGCGACGAGATCAAGCGGGCCGCCTGCCACCGAAATGGCATCACTCTGATCGAAATTCCCTACACGGTCCTGCACCAGGAAATCGAAGCCTACATTCGGTCGGAACTGGAGCACGCCGGTTTTGACCGCGGTGCGTGGCGCGACAAGCCGACGCTCAACTTGCGGCAAATCGCCATCGTCGTTGATGATCGACTGGCTCAATGCCAGGCGATGGCACGCGTCCACAGTGGCTCTTGTCAGAGTTCTCAGTACTTGGGGCAAGACATGCCGCTTCGATGGCGCTGCGCTGCCGGACATGAGTGGATGAAGTCGCCCAGATTGGTTCGCCGGGGCGTCTGGTGTACGGCTTGCTGGAAAGCCGGTCAGCAAGCAAGACATCGCGCTGAAACGCTCGTAAAAATTCAACGCCACATGGCCAAGTTGGGGGGTTACGTGGAGTCCAATGAGTTTGTAGGCCAAAACGAGCCGCTCAGGCTGCGTTGTTGTTGCGGCCTTTGTTGGTCAACGTCGTGGGCGAGCCTCCGCCACGGTACCGGCTGTCCGCATTGTGGAAGCAAGCCTTGCCGTGGCAATCGGTAACGTCGCTCCTAGCACGCGATATTGGCGCATGGGATATTAACTTATGAGTGCTGCACGAGATATGTTGCGTCCGATTCGTGTTCGCAGATGGCTGGAACGCTTCAAGTCTAAAATGGTGACCAAGCCCGTCGTCTACTCCTCCTAGGACGTGACTGCAGTAAGTTCGGGCCACTACCCGCCCGAAGATGAATCCAGCCCGGAAATGGGCGCAATATAATTCTCGTACTCATGGAATTCGTTAATCTCAATCGTATGTTTGCGCCGTTAATCAAGGATACGGAGGCGACGCTCGAATGGGGGATTTCGACCGGACGCAAGTACGGTGGTTGGCTGAGCTGGGACGAGCTTCTGCAACGCAAGCGAGTCGTGCTTCTTGCTGAAGCTCTCAGCGGGAAGACGCAGGAGCTCCTTTTTCAAGCGAGAAGACTCAAGAGCCAAGGCATGCAAGCGTACTTCGTTCGCATTGAGGAACTTGCTGATAGTGGGTTTGAAGCCAGCTTGGATGAGACTGACACAGACAGCTTCCAGGCTTGGAAGCTAGCGAATGAACCCGCATGGTTCTTTCTTGACTCCGTTGATGAAGCTCGACTTAACAAGAAGAACTTTGACTCGGCTTTGCGACGATTCTCCAAGGAGCTTGGGCGCGACAATCTTGGCCGCGCACACGTGCTGGTCACCTGCCGCGCTAGCGATTGGCATGGCAAGGGAGATAGAGAACTTATCCGCGATCGGCTTCCGCACGTCGTCCTTCCTAATGCATCGGCATCCTTGGATCCAGATGAGGACCTACTGGCGCCCCTCTTCAAGAGATCGGAGAATACTCGTCGTCAGCCCCTACCACGGCCAACGGAAGTACCGGTTGATCTGCTTGTCGTACAGCTCGTCCCTCTAGCGTTTGAGCAGAAGCGGACATTCGCCCAAGCTGCCGGAGTCAACGACGTCGATGAATTCTTACGGGAAGCCGACCGTACGGGCTTGCTGCGTATGACCGAGCGGCCTGGCGATCTCATTGATCTTGTTGGTTATTGGAAAGCGCATTCGGCGTTCGGAACGCTTCAAGCGATGACCGAAGAAGGCATCCGTCGGAAACTGACTGAGGAAGACGCACATCGACCAGACGCGGATCAAATCACACCTCAGCAAGCCAGAGAAGGCGCAGAACGGCTAGCGGCTGCGCTTGTACTGGGGAGGACTTTCACCCTGCGCGCGATTGGTCAGGAACCGGAAACTGAGCTTTCACATGGTGTAATTGAGCCGTTGAAAGTACTGCAAGATTGGACTCCTGCGCAGGTTGGCACATTGCTCCGGCGCGGACTTTTTTCCCCGGCGACTTACGGCAGAGTGCGCTTCCACCAGCGGTCAAGTCAAGAGTACTTGGCAGCTTCTTGGTTGCAACGCCTTCTCGACGCCAATTGTCCTCTTGAAGAGGTCCAGCAGCTTTTGCTTGTCGAGCTTTACGGTGTTGAGACTATTCGCCCCGCGCTAAGGGCAGTCGCAGCTTGGCTTGCGTTGAGCAACTCGCTAATACTGAACGAAGTCATTCGGCGCGAGCCTGTCTGCCTGATCGCGCACGGCGATCCCAAATCGCTTCCAATATCTGTTCGCGCGCGTCTTTTGTCGACTTATGCAACGTTGGATGCAAAAGGCGAGCTCAATGCGGAAATGATCGACTATCGCGCTGCTTGGATGTTTGCCGACCCAGAGCTGGCAGATTCAATCCGTGACGCCTGGATCAAGAATGAGCGCGATGACTTCCGCCTACAACTGCTGCGCATTATCGAAGAGGGCCCAATACCCGGTTGCACTGAACTCGTTCGTCGGGTTGCCCTTGACGATGATGAGAACCAGTACAGTCGTGTGGTCGCGGCCCGTGCATTGCGCGCTTGCTCTGACGACGTAGGCCTTGAGCTATTGGCGCGCAAAGTACGCTCGGCTCCAGACAGGTTGAACGCTCGCGTCGCGCCCGAGTTTGGCGCCGTTCTATATCCCAACCATCTAACAGCGGCGGACTTACTCGAACTCATCGCGCGATCTCAGCCTGCGCACCGCTTCCAGAGCGAAGGGTTTGGGCACAGTCTTGCAGAGCTTTTTCGAGCTTCTACGGATATGGCTTCGGCCCGACGGCTCGCATTTGGCCTGGCAGAGCTTTGCTTGGATCAAGGGGGCGGGGAAGATGTCGATGGCATTTCTGAGACAGAGGAGTATGCCGAGCTTGGAAGCGGGCTCGCAGAGGTTGCACAACTGATACTAACCAATCCTCGCCAGGGGGATATCGAACCCGGGTTGGTGCGCCTCCTTTTGGCTCTTGAGCGCGTAACAGATCACAACAATTTGGATGCGTATGAGTCGGTCGCCAAGCAGGTTGTTGCAGACGCAATGCTAAATCGTGAGTTGATGTGGGCAAACACAAAGATTGGGGGAAAAAGAAAGCCACGCGAGAATCCACCAATCTATTTCTGGCAGATTGGACCTTTTACAGGCGCTCAACTATGGCGGGTCGGAGACAACGATCTCGACTGGCTCATTGAGGATGCGAAAGCGCTCGCCCATGAGAGTGAGCGCCGTGTTGCCTTTAGCGCTGTGTACCATGTTCTGCACAGGGCGGGGCGGCTCCCGGCCGAACGATTCCGTCTGGAAGAAATTGCTGCTGGTGAGCCGCGATTGCATCAGGACTTGGAATTCTTTGAAACACCTCCCCCGCTTGATAGAAGCGTAGTCCGAGTGGAGAAAAACAAATTAGAGCGAAAGCGGCTAGAGGATGGCGCCAAACAGTCATGGCGCGATTTTCGTGAAGAATTGGGGAAGCACCCTGAGCTGCTCGATTCTCCAGCGAATTTGATCAGCTGGCAGGCAGGTATTTATCGCCTTCACCATCTCACAAACTGGATCAAGGCTAAGACCGGAGATGATTCACCCGGTAGTTCTACGGCGTGGCGCCAGCTAATTCCTGTCTTCGGAAAAATTGTGGCACAGCATTACAAGAACGGAATGTGCGCAGCGTGGCGACAAATCAAAGCTGAACGCCCCCTCTATCATGGAAACGGAAGCTTCACGACCAAGCATATAAGCATTCTGGCGCTCCACGGCCTCGCCATCGAAAGCGCCGAGGATTCGGATTGGGCAAAGAATCTTTCTACCGAGGAAGTGCGGCTCGCCGTCAAGCATAGCTGCTACGCAGGCGACAGTAGTACAAGCTGGTTCCAACAACTCGTTAGTACTCGCATGAGTGATGCTGTCAATGTGATTCAGCGTTCAGTGGACTTCGAGTACTCCTCAGAAGGAGTTCGTAGCGATCTCTTAGCCAGTGGTGCGAATGCTGCAACGGCTATCCGATCCGTTGTGGCTTCTCGCGTCTTTCGATTGTTGAGCAAAGGCGAGCCAGTCGACGACCGGACATTGGAGATGGCATTGCAAGTCGTGACGGCTGGTCGCACAGAGATATCTGCAACGGCCCTACACCGGCTTGTTGAGGCAAGGCTCGAATCGCATCTGCAAACTCCAGATGACAATCGTGCGCTGAAGTACTACGAACTGTACCTGCTTTTGGCACCAGACGCCGCCGCGCTTCGGCTTAGTGGGCTAATGGGACATCAAAATGGCGAGAGCGAAACTGCGTGGCGAAATCGAGTGCAAAAGTGGCTCGGCCATCTATTTGGGCGCAGTTTTCGCGACGCTTCGAGCGCGTTGGCAAAGATGTCAGTCCCTTCGCTTTTGGCACTTGCAAAGCTCCTCTACGGCAACCTGTTACCGCGCGTCGACAGAAGTGCGGGCGGTAGCGGAACTCGGACGGTAAGAGACACAGTCGAAGACGCACAGCGCCATGTACTCAACACGTTGCTGTCTCGTCCTGGGACAGAAGCCTTCAAGGCGCTACTAGGACTGGCATCTGAGCCCACCTTTAGCGGCAACAGTCTGCGCATCGTTGAGCTGGCACATGGCAAGGCGGAAACGGATGGAGATTTGATCCCTTGGACCGAATCCGAAGTACTTGCCCTTGAGCGTGCGGGGACCGGGCCAGCCAAGACTGGAAATGATTTACTCCGTGTTGTCGCCGCTGTACTGTCCGATATTGCAACCTCGTTTGATCAGTCCGATGCAAGTAGCAGGTCGGTGCTTGAACTCGCGCAAGACGAACACCAAGTACAAACCTGGCTAACGGAGCGCCTAAATGAACGGTCCAAAGGACGCTATCACGCGCATCGAGAGCCGAAGGTTGCCCGTAGAAATGAACCTGACATCGTCGTTTCCTCCACGTCTGCAAACGTCGAAGTTGCCATAGAGGTGAAGAACGGAAATAAGGGCTGGACGGTTACCCAGCTCGAAGGCACGCTCAGCGGCCAACTGGCCCGAGACTACCTTCGGACAGACAAAAGGCGCCACGGTATTTTGGTAGTGTCGCTGCACACTAACAGAAGTTGGAAAAAAGACGGCTCTATCTGGGATTTCAACGCTCTCATGAAGCATTTGCACACAACGGCAAGTAATGTGACGAGCAATGAAACAGGTCCCGTGGAAGTCAGGGCATTTGCCTTGGATGCACGCGATCGCGACGATCAAAAACCTAGGACCGCCAGAAGGAATTCTGGAAAGAAGCTCGATGCCAGGTCCATAATCCCCCACGCCCCATCATAGAAAGGGGGGGAGGGGGTATCAAATCGCTAGACCTGCAGCACCCGCGACCGATTGGGTAGCCATTTTTTTATCGCCGCGAAATTGTGAGTGAGGGTACCGATCACGCAGGGTCCAGCCCACGCACAGTCTGTTTCACTCTGCCCAGTCAAGGCGCCGGCACTTACTGGCCTACACGATAGACTGGCGTTCTCGATGCGTCATCGTATGAGTGTGAACTGAGGGATCGATGGGGGTCATCTACCTTGACCAGAATTACATTTCCGATATTGCGGGCTTCACCCGAGTCATAGACGCCGATGCCGAACGCGCGTTGGTAATGGAAGTCGCGGAAGGGAAAATGCATCGCTTTGCCGTTTCCGTGTGAAATATGTATGAGACGGCCCGTGCCCCACGACGAGAAACTCGGGAGGGCTGCCTCAAGTTCATCGCTGAACTTGACGCACTGTACTGCGCGAATCCTCGCCTGGTCCAAACCCAAGAGGTTGTCCACTACCTGGCGGCCCACTACCTAGACAGCCCCTACAGGATCGAAGCTATTGGGCCGTTCTGCGACACGCCTGCGCGTATGTGGGCAACGTTCGGCAGTCCCCAGAACCCGGCAACTCCGTTTGTAGGCGAAACCTTCCGGGATGGCGTGAGGATGCTCACTAGAGGGAGGGCTAGGAGGCACCTAGACATAGCCCTGGACGACAGTCCGTCAGCCGCTTCGGCTGGACGCGACGCGTACAAGGCCGGGATCGTGGATCGTGATACACAACTTATCGATCGTACATGGCTAATGACCCTGCTCCCTGAGCGGAATCAGGCCAGCAACAAATGGATCCCAAAACAGCAGCGTGAAGCCTTAGCGGATTCGCTGCTTTCGCGGATTGATGACGTCTACCGTACCTGCCCGACCGTTCACGCCGAGGAACTGACCTTTCCTTATCGCGTTGCAAGCAATCGGAAACTGAAACGCTCTGACGGTGTAGACGTCCAATTTTTCACCCTTGCTATTGCACAATGCGACTTCCTTGTCACGTCAGATGGTGCGCTGCGCGAGATGTTTGCGGACGTAGCCGGGCGAATCGGCTCAAAATGTCGTTTGCTGTCGAGGCTGCAGGAGTTGTGAGCAGCCCCCGCTCTTGTTTCCTGTCTTTGTGATGTGCTAGCGGAAGTCCCCGGCTTCTGGGGGTACATTTGGGGGTACATCCAGAATTACAAACGCCAACCCGCTTGTCCGACATTGCTTTCCGGCAACTATTTCAGTCCGACCCCGACCACAATATTTCCCAAGAAACAAGCAGATACATAGATGCGTGCGCCCAAGGGCGAGCGCAGCTTCGCCACACGTCGATAGTCCGTACAGCGTGCTGGCCCGACGCCGGGACGCTAAGCCGGGAAAAACTCAACCCGCTCCCCGGCGCCAGCCATCGACTGCCCGAACGTAATCCAGCCGTGCCCTCTCAGCGCGACCTCATCGCGGCGCAGGATGATTTCGTCATCACCGTCGATGGCGACATGCGTACCGTTCGCGCTTCTGTCGATCAGCATGTACTTGCCGGCGCGGAACTCGATCATGGCGTGGAACCGCGATGTCTGCGGATCCGCAACGACGATCGTCATCGCGGCGTCGCGCCCTATCGTGACCGGCGGCGATGCGCCGTTCATGCGGACCTCCATCTCCCGATACCGCAGCGTTAGCAGCGCGGGGCGGATCGCGCGCTGGCTTACGTCGGCGAGGATGGTCATGTCGGCGTTCTGCTGCCATATCGCTTCGAACAACTCCACGGGCACGTCCTTGCCGCGCACCTGTATCGGGTAGAGGTAGCGCATCGCCTGGCGCAGGCTTGCCGGCAGATGCGCCACGGCGTCCTTGCTGGTGATGATCTGCCCCTGCGATGCGAGCTTGGTGAGGCGCGCGGCAAGGTTGACCGTGTCGCCGAACACGTCGCCCGATGCATCATGCAGGAGCGGGCCGTGGTGAAAGCCGATATGGATGGACATGGGGATGCCGGATACGGGCGGCAGCGCGGCAATCGCCATTTGCATGTCGAGTGCAGCCTGCATGGCATTTTCGGCGGAGGGGAACACTGCCATGACTTCATCGCCGATGGTCTTCACCACGCGGCCTTGCTGCGCCGACGAACAGGACTTCATCAGGGCGATGCACTGCCCGATCGCACCGAAGGCGGCCGCGTTGCCGGCCTTTTCATACAGCTTGGTGCTGCTGCTGATATCCGCGAACAGTACGGACCCGTCACCGTCGGACTTCGCAGGCATCGATTCCCGGTCCATATGCACCTCAAACTGCGCCTCAACCCGTTCGCTCGCCGCGCGCCTCGCGCGGCGCCCTGCACTGATGGTAGTACGCGGCCGAACGCTCAAAGGAATGTTTCAGCGATATCGATCGATGAGCGCTGGCCGAGTGCCTCGAAGTTTGCCGCGAGCCAGGCGTCGGCCCGCTCGCGCCCGAGCGTGAACAGGCCGCGCAGGAAGGCCCAGTCCGCGTTGAACTTGCTGGGCGCGCCCAGCCGGGCCATCTCGGTTTCGGCATCGATGCTGTGGATCAGCATGCGGCGGTAGCGTGCCGGGTCGAGTGCGCCTTCGTCGATCAGCCGGGTGATGAACTCGATGGCGCGCATCTCGCGCATCAGCGAGGAGTTGAAGCTGAGTGTGTTGATGCGGTCCAGGATTTCGCGTGCCGTGACAGGCACCTGGGGAATGTGGATCGGGTTGAGGCGGATGATCAGCACATCGCGGCTGTCGGTTTCATAGATCAGCGGATAGATCGGCGGGTTGCCCATGTAGCCGCCATCCCAGTAATACTCGCCGTCGATCTCCACGGCCTGGAACAGCGTCGGCAGGCAGGCCGAAGCCATCACGGCCTTGGCGCAGACCTCGCCGGTGCTGAACACGCGGATGCGTCCGCGCAGCACATTGGTTGCGCACAGGAACAGCTTGACGCTCTTGCTGCGGCGCAGCACCTCGAAATCGATGGTCTCGTCGAGGATGTTATGCAGCGGATTGAGGTTGCAAGGATTGAGCTGGTAAGGCGAGTAAAAGCGCGTGAGATGATCGAACATCATCCACGCCGGCGACATCTCCATATTGCCGCCGGCGCCCATCAACCAGTCCAGCCAGGTAGGTTGCAGGGGACTCAGCTTCGCGCAGTCGGACACCTTGCGCCAGCACGTCTCCAGGGCCTGCCGCGCGCCCTCGGGCCCACCGCTTGCCAGGCCGTAGGCAAGCACGGTGGCATTGACGGCGCCGGCGCTGGTGCCACTGATGCCGTCGATGCCGATGCGCTTGTCTTCCAGCAGCCGGTCCAGCACGCCCCAGCTGAATGCCCCGTGGGTGCCGCCCCCTTGCAACGCGATGTTGATGCGGCGGATCGCGGGGGGTTGCTTGGCTTGCATGGTGGCCTCCTGTTTGCGTGCCTTAGTGATGCTTCTGCCTCTGCGTGCCTGGGAGTGGGAGCGGCGCCGGCCGGGCGAGCGGCCACGCCAGGTTGCACCGGGCGCTGGTGTCGTAGCCGGCATCGTCCAGCCCTGGCAGCTCGGCCCGCGCTGGCCTTTCCGCCTCCCCTTTGGTTGCAGCGTAGTGCATGCGGGCGGACAACCGGCTCAATCCCGCGCATTGCCTGGCTTCGCCATCCATCCGGCCGCTTGGGACAAAAGAGACGGATCAGGTATGAAGCGGCGCCTGGACGCAAATGGAGAGATGGAAAGCGCCCAGATTTCTTTTGCCTTCTGCAGACCTGCATGGCGATGGGAACAGATGTTGCCGGGGTGCTACCCCTGCCCCGCTTGATACGGTTGCTCCCCCTATCAGCGCCTTGATCCACTCATGCACCACCCGCACCGCCTGCGAGGCCTTGAGCCGCGCCGACACCATCAGATCGTACGAATACGCCGATGACAAGCTGACCGGCGGCGACCGCACCCGTTGTCGGGCACCTCGCCCCCCCTCATCGGCAAGCCCGGAAGTGTCAATTTTTTAAAAAGATAACCTCAAGGCACATTACCGATTTCTGTTTGCAGATCGTCCATGCCGCAGGCGAATTCCTGCTGCGGCAAGTCCATTGCCTGACCGATAGTGGGCGCGTTACAACGCTAGCCGAGCCATACAGCAGAGGCTTTGACCATCACGTGAATCGCGACTACACTCCCCGCGAAGTACCTCCGGAACCGGGTCGTCTGGAGAATAATGAAAAACAGGAGCGCGAGCATGGGCCAAAGAAGCCCGGCGGTGCGATTTAGCCGAAAGCATCGGTTATTTCGGGATTTTGGGGCGGTCACGGCGTGTATCGGTTGCGACCGGCGCGCTCGGCTCGAGGCAGGCTTTACGCTGATCGAGCTGATGGTGACCGTGGCAATCATTGCGATTCTCGCGTCAGTCGCCTACCCGTCCTATCTCCAGTACGTCGTGCGATCCAATCGCGTGGCAGCGGAATCTTTCCTGCTTGAGGTTTCCAGCATGCAGGAGCGCTATCTGGTAGACAACCGGGCTTATGCGTCCAGCCTTGCCACGCTCGGCTACGCCAGCCTTCCCGCCACCGTCTCCCCGAATTACCAGATCACCGTCGCCGTGGTCGCGGGCCCACCGCCCGGCTATGTGCTGTCGGCAACGCCGCAAGGCGGGCAGGCCACCAACGACACCGCGTGCGGAACGCTTACCCTGTCAGGCAACGGGGACAAGAGCGCGTCGGGCGGCAGCTTGAACTGCTGGAAATAGCCCATGCGAAATTTCACTGCATGGCGCGCGGCCGGCCTTCTCCCCAAGCGCGGATTCACATTGATCGAGCTGCTGGCCACGCTGACGATATTGGCAATCATTGCGTTTGCCGCGGCCCCTTCGTTCTCAAGCATGGTTGCGACGCAACGCGCGCGTAATGCTGCGCTCGACCTCTCTGCCGCCGTGTCGTTGACCCGCAGCGAAGCGGTGAAGCGTAACAGCACCATCACCATGGCCGCATCGAGCGCCTGGGCCAGTGGCTGGTCCGTAACGGCAGGCACCGAGAAGGTGCGCAGCTTCGGCCCCTATGACGGCATTGCAATCACTGCCAGTGCGGGCAACTCCCTTGCGATCGGCAACGACGGCAGGCCCGCGACCGGGAGCCTGACGTTCCAGGTCGCGCCTTCCGTTTCCCCCCAGCCGGCTTCTACGATCTGCGTGCAAGTGAGCGGCACCGGGCGCATCGCTGTGGTATCCGGAGCTTGCACATGACTTCGCGCTCGTCACGCCATGGCAAGTGCGCGGCCCGGTCCTCGCAGTGCGGCGCCACACTGATCGAGGTCTTGATATCGGTCGTGATCTTGCTAGTGGCGCTGCTTGGAACTGCGGGCCTGATCGCGCGCTCCAGCCAGTCGGAGATGGAATCCTATCAACGCGTGCAGGCGCTGACACTGCTACAGGACATGGCGGCACGGCTGAATGGGAATCGCCAGGCCGCGCCCTGCTATGCCAGCGGCACAATCATCACGACGGCGGGCAGCGCGACCGTTGCCCCGCCGGCTTGCACGGTCGGATCCGCAGCCCAGGTGGCCATCGCCAATGCCGACCTGGCAGCCTGGGGTACCGAGTTGCTCGGGAGCGCGGAGATCAGTGGCGGCAAGGCGGTCGGTGCGATGATCGGCGCGCTTGGCTGTATCGAAGCCGTCGATGCCGCGAACCAGATCTATCGCATCACGGTAGCGTGGCAGGGCCTCGCCAAGACCGCAGCCCCCGCGCTGCCTTGTGGCAGTGGGCAGTTTGGCAATGATGCGAACCGCCGCGCGGTAAGTATCCAGGTACGCATTGGAGTGCTCTCGTGACCAGGCTGCACATTGCAATGCGGCACCGTCAGCGCGGCCTTTCCTTGATCGAGCTGATGGTCGGGCTGACCTTGGGGCTGCTGCTCCTGACAGCGCTCGGGAGCCTGTACTTCTCCACCACGCGGTCACGCTCCGAGTTTTCCAATAGCGCAGAGCAGGTGGAGAACGGGCGCTACGTGCTGGACACACTCGGGCGCGAAATCGAGCTTGCGGGCTTTTTTGGCGCTGCCAGCGTAACTAGCGGTGCAACGGTGGCAGGCCCCGCCGCATGTGCCACGACACCCGATGCACTCGGCTTTGCCAGCTCGCCCGCCACAGTACCGCTTGCCGTGCAGGGCTACGCGCCAGGCACGGCACTCCCTTGCCTGCCTGGCCTCGCGCCAACCTCGGAGGTGCTGGTGATCAGGCGCGTCTCGACGACGCCAACCACGACACCCATCACCGGACAGGCCTATATGCAGGTTTCATTCTGCGCCAACGACGCCACATCGTTCGTGTTCGGCGCCAGCGCGCCGGCCTTCACGATGCGCACCAAGGCATGTGACGCGGCCACGCCCACGGTGTTGCGCCAGGCAGTCGTGCGCATCTTTTATCTTGCCGCCTGCGATGTGTGCTCCGGCAATGGCGACGGCGTGCCGACGCTGAAAATGGCCGAACTGATCGGCGGTGCCTTTCAGGTCAGCTCGATGGCGCAAGGCATCCAGGATATGCACTTGTCCTACGGGGTGGACCTCGACAACAACGGCTCCGCCGACTGCTATGTCAGCGACCCCGGCGCAAACAACCAGGCGATCTGCGCCTCAGCGCCGGCCTATGACTGGACGGTCGCCGCGCTCACCAACTGGCAGAACGTGACATCGGTACGCATCAACATCCTGGCCCGTGCACAACGGACCTCGCTCGGCTGGACCGACAGCCGCACCTATGATCTCGGGCGGCCCACCGCGAGCGGCCCATTCAACGACGGCTTCAAGCGCCATGTCTATGCCCGGGTGGCAAGGCTGGCCAATGTGGCAGGCCGCCGGGAGTAAGCCATGCAACACGCAAAACGCGGGGAGTCCGGCGCCACCCTGATCGTTACATTGATCTTCCTCGTCATCTTCATGCTGATGACGATATCGCTGGTTGGATCCAGTGTCGTCAATGTGAAGGTCGCCGCCAACCAGCAGCATGGCGTCGAAGCGCAGAATGCAGCACAACAAGCCATCGAACAGGTCATCAGCAAGGACTTCACCGCCAGCCCGGCGGCGGCCGCCGCCAGTGTGCCGGTCGACGTCAATGGCGATGGCAACGCGGACTACACGGCACAGGTTGCCGCGCCTGCGTGCCAGACCAGCAAACCGATCAAGAATACCGATCTGGATACCACCAACGCCGACGATGTTTCCTGCTTCATCGGCAACGGCAACCAGAACACCGGCATGCTGACCGCCTCCGGAGCCGGTGGCGGCAATTCTTTATGCAACGCCACGCAATGGGACGTGAACGCCAGCGTCAACGATAGCGCCACCGGCACCAGCACCACCTTGCACCAGGGAGTTGCAGTACGCGTTCCGACCGGCACGGCTTGTCCGTGAGCTTGTCCCCGCCCATGGGCGGCTGATCTGATCATTTCACCTCGTACACCAGGACTCACCATGCGCCAATCCGCCGGATGCATCGCCTCGCGCATTGCCATTGCCGCGTTGTTCTCACTCTGCGTCGTGCGCCCGGCAATGGCGGAGGACATCGACTTGTACACGGGTTTGCAGCCACAGGCTGGCAAGCCCAATGTGCTGATCCTGTTCGACAACGCGTCAACCTGGGATGCTTCGGCCAGCTTCACCTGCTCCACGGCGAACGTGGTATCCAGCAATAACGCTGGCAAGGATGTCGGCGCCGAGCAGTGCGCACTCTATAACGCGGTGGCGTCCATCAAGAACAGCCCCGCCCTGCTGGGCAACCTGAATCTCGGGGTGATGATGTTCGGCACCGGGAATAATGTCGGCGGCTCGATGCGGTTTCCGTCGGTGGCGCCTTACAAGCTGCCGCTGATGGACAGCACCGGCGTGGACAATTTCCTGACGTATGTGAAGTCCATCGATCGCCTGGCCGACAACTCGAACAACTCGCAGGTTGGCGGAGGCATGCAGGAGTCGTGGGCCTTCTACGCCGGGCGGACCGGCTTGTCGGGCACCAAGTACACATCGCCCATCGACAATCCCTGCCAGCGCAATTTCGTTATCTATATCGCCAACGCCGTCAACAACGGCAAGCCGCAGGACACTGGCCAGAACGTCATCAACGCGCTGGTAGCCGCGGGCGCGACTACCGCCCAGCAACAGCAAATCACGATTCCCGCCCCTTACAACGGATACCAGAGCAACTGGGGCGACGAATGGGCTCGCTTCATGTACCAGACCGACGTACAGGGCAACATGGCCAACCAGCAGAACATCGTGACCTACACGATCGCGGTGACTGATGGCAAGAACCCGGATTACGTCCAGTTCACAGATAGCATGGGGACCAATGGCGGCGGCAAGACCTATGTGGTCCAGCTCGGGGATGTCAACGGACTGACTTCCGCTTTGCTGCAGATCTTCAACGAAGTGCAGGCCGTCAACAGCGTCTTTGCCTCGGTGAGCTTGCCGGCATCGGTGAACGCGCAAGGCCAGTTCCTCAACCAGGTCTATGTCGGCATGTTCCGCCCGGACGCCACGGCCGCGCCACGCTGGATGGGCAATCTCAAGCAGTATCAGATTGGCTACAACAGCAAGGGCAATATCGTACTGCAGGATGCCAGCGGCAACAGCGCGATCAGCAACGCCGCGACCGGGTTCATTTCCCCGGGTGCCGTCAGCTACTGGACCGCTGAGCCCCCGCTCACGTTCAGCACAAGTGGCTATGGCACCGGCGGGGTGGCAAACTGGCCCGCCAAGGGCTTCTGGACGAACAGCCCATCTAGCACCGGATGGAACCTGGACTCGCCCGATGGAGAGGTGGTGGAGAAAGGCGGCGCGGGCGAGATGCTGCGCGCCCAATTGCTGACCAGCCAGGATAGCCGGGTACTGTTTACGTGCAACGGCGCGGGCAACTGCCCGACCAACGCCGCCATGCCAACGTTCGATACCGCCAATACATGGCTGAACGGCGCCAATGGCCTTGCGGCCGTCAACGCCGGAACCAGTGGTGCGGCAACCATCAGCAGTACGGAATTGCCCAAGCTGATCGCCTGGATGCGCGGTGCGGATGTGAAAGCGGCGGATGCCAGCAGCATCGCCGGCCAGGAGGCGCAGCAGGGTCCGGGCTCACCGGTCACCGTGCGCGGTTCGATTCATGCCGATGTGCTGCACTCGCGGCCGGCGGTCGTCAACTATGGTGGAAGCACGGGGGTCGTGGTGTTTTATGGCACCAACGACGGCGTGTTCCACGCGATCAACGGCAACCAGGCACAGGGGATCGGCAGCGTAAGGCCCGGGGGTGAGCTCTGGGGCTTTATTGCTCCGGAGTTTCTCGGCAAGCTCAGCCGCATCTATACCAATTCGCCGGAGGTAAAGCTCTCGACCACGCCGGGTGGCATTACCCCGGCACCGACACCCCGCGACTATTTCTTCGACGGCAGCACGACGGTCATGCAAGACCTGCGGGACCCGGCACATCCGCGCATCGTCCTCTACCTGACCGCACGCCGCGGCGGCCGGCTGATCTATGCCCTGGATGTGACCGACCCCGCCAATCCTCGCTACCTGTGGAAGCGCACCAACGCCGACTTCCCTGAACTCGGCCAGAGCTGGTCCCAGCCACGTGTGATACGCGCGCGAGGCAGCGCGTCCGCGCTCATCGTCATGGGTGCTGGCTACGACACGACCGAGGACAGTGATCCCGCACCAGGCACCGACATCATGGGGCGGGGCGTTCTGGTGCTCGATGCCTTGACCGGCTCCCCCGTATGGAGTGCCCTGCCTAGCTGCGCGGGCATGGGCGGCACCTGTCTGCCAGTGCCGGGCCTGACTCGTGCCATCCCCTCGGATGTGACCGTGCTCGACCGCAACGGCGACGGGTACATCGAACGCTTCTATGTCGGCGACGTCGGTGGCAACATTTGGCGCGCGGATCTGGAGACTACCGCGGGGAATGCGCCGGCGAACTGGACCCTGAACAAGCTTGCCGCCCTAGGTGGCGCGTCCGGCACAAACGCCGCACGCAAGTTTTTCTACCCCCCCGATGTCGTCTCCACCGCTGGCTACGATGCCGTCACTGCCGGCACGGGAGACCGCGAGCATCCGCTTTACTCTGCCTCGACGACGCCGGGCACGGCCTACAACGTGGTCAATCGGCTTTACATGTTGAAGGACACCAACATCCTCGGCATGCCGTCGACCTGGAAGCCGATCACCGAAGCCGGCCTTGTCGATGCCACGACGCTGACGGGCACCTATGACGGATCGGGTTCGGGCTTCTACATCACGCTGACCAATCCCGGCGAGAAGGCGGTCAACGCACCGCTGACGGTCAGTGGCTACACCACGATCGGTACCAACACGCCAAGAGTGCCGGATGCCAACACGTGCTATCCGAATCTCGGGATCGCCCGTAGCTACTCCTTCAGCTTCCTGACGTCGGCCGGGCAAAACCCGGCCCGCTCGATCATCCTGGACGGCGGCGGCTTCCCGCCATCGTCCGTGTTCGGCATGGTATCGATCGGCAGCGGCACGAGCGCGACCGTGGTGCCGGTCTTGCTCGGCGGGGGGAACCAGACCGGTCCTGGCGGCGGCGATGCCACCTCCGCGCTAGGTGCGCAGAAGGTCAATATCGCTGGCGTCGGCAAACGCAAGCGCATCTACTGGTACCCGGAAAGCGACAAGCACTAGTCAGAATCGGCCCCGTCCTGCCACCAAGGGCGGGGTCGCCAATGATGCAGTGCACGACGCCTCGCCGGTTCACATTTGTATCGAAAAATTTACATTGTTACAGTGGACTAACACTGTACGGGCCGCACGAATCTTAATCTCTGGGTATCCCCAATGTCGTCCTAAAGAGGAGATCGTGATGAGAGACCATAAGTCCGTTTACAGCGCGCTGGCGCTTGGCTGCGCCGGCACATTCGGCCTGGCTGCGTGTGGTGGCGGGGGCGATGGCGGCACGCCCCAGGCGTCGCAGGGAACCTTGCAGGTTTCCATGACTGACGCACCCGCCTGCGGCTTCGATCACGTGTTCGTGACCGTCAACAAGGTGCGTGTGAACGGCAACGCCAACGTTGACGAGAACGGCTCGGACTGGGTGGACATTCCCGTGTCACCGGCACAACGCATCGACCTGCTGTCACTCACCAACGGCGTGCTCGCCACCCTTGGCAAGACAGCGCTGCCTGCTGGCACGTACCAGCAGATCCGTTTGCTGCTGACACCAAACGCGGGCAATTCGCTTGCCAATTCCGTCGTTCCTACCGGTGGCACGGAGACCGCGCTGGATACGCCGAGCGCCATCCAGAGCGGGATCAAGATCATCCGGCCATTTACCGTTGCGCCAGATACGCTCACCGATCTCGTGCTCGACTTCGATGCGTGCAAATCGGTGGTGACGCGCGGCAATAGCGGCTACAACCTGAAGCCGGTGGTCACCGCGCTGCCCGTCGTCGTCAGCGGCAAGGTCACCGGCATGTTGACCGCGGCCGAGGCCGGCGCCCAGGTCTACGCCGAACGCAATGGCGTGGTCGTGAAGGCAACCGTTGCGGACAGCCTGGGCGCATTCACGCTTTCGCCCATCGAGCAGAGCAGCACCAATGGCAATGTCGATGTGGTCATCGTACCGGCCAGCCGCGCAGTTGGCATTGTGCGTAGTGTTCCGGTTGTTGCCGGTGCAAGCACCGTGGTGTCGACGTCAGGCGCCCCCATCGACTTGCCGGCTTCCACGGTCAACACGGTCTCGGGTTCCATGTCGCCGGCCAGCGCGGCTGGCAGCTTGCGCGCGCTGCAACTGACGGGGGGCAACAACTACACAATCGCAAGTGCGACGGCAAACAGCACAACGGGCGCTTACAGCCTGATTTTGCCCACGGCATCGCCATCGGTTGGCACTTACCAGGCAACCTTGCCGATCGCGCTCTTCCCGGATGTCAGCGCGGCCGGAAAGTACACCATCGAAGCAACCAGCGCGAGTGGCACCATCCAGTCGCAGCCCGTAAACGTCGGCGCCGGCAGCGTGACGCAGAATTTCGCGTTCTGACCGAAGACTGCGGCAGAAAGCCGCTTGAATGCGACCGTTCGATATGCAAGGAGAAAGTATGAAAATCATTCTGCTAGTGTGCGCGACAGCCGCTACCCTGTCGGGTTGCGCAGTCTATACGCCAAACGGTGCCGTGGTGGCGCCCGCTGCCGTCGTGGTGGATCCGGGCCCCGGTCCAGGTTTCTGTCCGCCTGGCCAGGCGAAGAAAGGGCGCTGCTAGCAAGCGCGCGGGGCGTGCGCTGCCGCCTGCTGGTGGATGCGCGGGGCGCGCGCTGGCTGGCGCATGTTTGCCGATACGCTGCGCGACGGCGGCGTGGAGGTGGTGCAGGCCCTGCCCATGCGCTCGCTGATGGCGGTGCTCAAAAGCAAGAGCGCGCGCCTCGACCAGCGCAATCACCGCAAGATCATGGCGGTGGACTGCAGCATTGGCTGCATCGGCTCGCAAAACGTGATCGATGCCGAGTCGATGCCTGGACTGCCCAATGAAGAACTGGTGGCGCGCGTGACCGGGCCAGCGGCGGCCGCTGCCTACGCGGACCCGCCAAGATCTTTGCCGGTTGGCGGATTTGTTGCAGTAGATGTGACAACGCGACCCGTGGCTAGGGGTCGCGCCGGTAGTCATGCAAAAGCACGAGGACACCGAGAATCGGCAGGCGCCAGCAGGCTTAACGCGCTTCCACGTACCCCAACACCGTCTCCAGCATCGTCTTCAGCGTGGGCTGAATGCGCGTTGCCCGCGCCTCGTCATAGGCAAAGGGATAGGTCTCGCTCATATAGGCCGACTGCGTCAACTCGAGCTGCACTGCCTGCACGCCCTGCGCCGGCGCCCCGTACTGCCGCGTGATATAGCCGCCCTTGAAGCGCCCGTTAAGCACAGAGGTATAGCCCGGCAACGCGCCCGCGATATCCAGCAACTGGTTGGCCAGCGCGGCGTCGCAGCTGGCGCCATTGGCGGTGCCCAGGTTGAAGTCGGTCAGCTTGCCTTCGAAAAAGCGCGGCAGCACCGAGCGGATCGAATGCGCGTCCCACAGCGCCACGGTACCGTGCTCGGCGCGCAAGCGGGCCAGTTCTTCGGCGAGCGCGCCATGGTACGGGCGCCAGATGGCGTCGCGGCGCGCGGCGATTTCATCGTCGGCGGGCAGGCCGCTGGCGTCGGCGTAGATCGGCGTCTTGTCGAAGGTATCGACCGGGCACAGGCCGGTGGTGTCCTGGCCGGGGTAGAGATTGGCGTTGTCGGGCGGGCGGTTCAGGTCCACCACGTAGCGCGAGTGGGTGGCCACCAGGATGGAGGCGCCGAGCTCGCGCGCGAAATCGTACAGGCGCTCCAGGTGCCAGTCGGTATCGGGCACGGTGCGTGCCTCGGCGGTCAGCCGGTCGGACACGGAGGCCGGCAGGTGGGTGCCGACGTGCGGCATCGACACCAGCATCGGGCGCGTGCCGCGATGCAGGGTGAAAGCGGGGGTATCGGTCGAGAAGGCCATGTTTTCTTGTTTGCTGCTTTGCAACGTAAAGGCGCAGTGCTCATCAACGCGGGCCTGAAGCTTGTCGCGTCAAGCGACAAGCTTCAAGCGTCAGGCCGCGTGGTGCGCCGGGTTTTAGTCAGTCAGCAGGCTTGCGCGCGCAGCGGCAAAGCGCTTGCCAGCATCGGCCTGCAAGGCGTGCAGACCATGCTGCACGCGCATGCGGCCCGCCGTGCGGACTTCCGCTAGTGTCTCATGCCCATGGTTGGCAAACACATGGACTGCCAGCGCCTGGCTGCCCGACAAACCCGAGAGCGCGGGATGCGCCCCGTCCAGCACGACGAAATCCGCCTGCTGCCCGACGGCAATCGCGCCGATATCCCGGCCCGAGGCGCGCGCGCCGCCAAAGGCGGCATCGAGGTAAAGGCGGTCCGCCACCTGCCTGTGCGCGTCCGACGCCAGCACATTGCGCTTTTGCAGCGCCAGCCGCTGGCCGTACTCGAACAGCCGCAGCTCTTCCACGACGCTGACGCTGGCGTGGCTGTCCGAGCCGATGCCCCAGACACCGCCTTGCCCCAGGTAGGGCGCGGCATCGAATACCCCATCACCCAGGTTGGCCTCGGTGGTCGGGCAGATGCCGGCCACCGCGCCGCTGTGCGCCAGCCGCCTGCGTTCATCCCAGTCCAGGTGCGTGGCGTGCACCAGGCACCAGCGCGCATCCACCTCGGCATGGTCGAGCAGCCATGCCACCGGGCGTGTGCCCGTGAGCGTGATGCACTCGTCGACCTCGCGCTGCTGCTCGGCGATATGGATGTGCACCGGCGCTGTTGCATCCAGCGCGTGCAGGCCCGCCACGGCGTCGGCAAGACTCTGCGGCGGCACCGCGCGCAGCGAGTGCGGGGCAAGCCCCAGGCGAGCCTGGCCATGGCATTGCGGGGCCAGCCGGCCAAGCAAGGCGAGCATGGCGTGCGTCTCATGCAGGAAGCGGCGCTGATCCGGCACCGCGGGCTTGTCGCCGAAGCCGGCCGTCTGGTACAGCACCGGCAGCAGCGTGATGCCGATGCCGGCGGTCTGGGCGGCGCGCAGCAGGCGCAGCGACATCTCGGCAGGGTCGGCATAAGGCTTGCCGTGTGTGTCGTGATGCACGTAGTGGAACTCGCAAACGCTGGTGTAGCCCGCGCGCAGCATCTCGATATAGAGCTGCGTGGCGATGGCTTCCAGCGTATCGGGCGAAAGCCGCAGCGCGAAGCGGTACATCAGCTTGCGCCAGCTCCAGAAGGAATCGCTCTGCTGGCCGTCAGCCAGCGTCTCGCTGCGGAACTCGGTCAACCCGGCAAAACCGCGCTGGAACGCGTGCGAATGCAGATTGGGCATGCCCGGCAACAGCGGCCCGGCGGCGCGCGGCACGTCCACGGCGGGTTGCGCGCCGGCCTGCACCGTCGTGAATGCGCCAGCGTCGTCCCAGGCCAGCAGTACATCGCTGGCCCAGCCCGTGGGCAGCAAGGCCTGCGTGGCAAACAGGCTTCCGGCGTTCATGGCCGCACTCCTTGCACTGACGTGGCCGCAGGATAGACCTTGCCCTGGCGCACCACGGCGGCGGCGGGATTGCGCCCGAACCAGTAGGCCAGCTCGGCCGGCGAATCGACATTCCACAGCACGAAATCGGCGGCGCGCCCGGCGGCCAGCAAACCGTGCCGGTCGGCTGCGCCCAGCGCGCGCGCGGCGTGCGTGGTGACGCCTGCCAGCACTTCGGGCACGGTCAGCCTGAACAGGGTGCACGCCATATTCATCATCAGCAGCAGCGAAGTGACGGGTGACGTACCGGGATTGTGATCGGTGGAGATCGCCATCGGCACACCATGCCGGCGCAGCAGGTCGATCGGCGGCAGGTTGGTGTCACGCAGGAAATAGTAGGCACCCGGCAGCAGGACCGCCACCGTGCCCGACCCGGCCATGGCAACGACGCCGGCCTCATCGAGATGTTCCAGGTGATCGGCCGACAGCGCGCGGTAACGCGCCGCCAGCGCGGTGCCACCCAGGTTGCTGAGTTGCTCGGCGTGCAGCTTGACGCGCAAGCCGTGGCGCTCGGCGGCCTGGAAGACGCGCTCGGTCTGCGCCAGGCTGAAGCCCACGGATTCGCAAAAGGCGTCCACCGCATCGATGAGGCCCTCGTCGGCCAGCACGGGCATCATGGTTTCGCACATCAGCGTGATGTAGTCGTCGGCGCGGCCCGCGTATTCCGGCGGCAGCGCGTGCGCGCCAAGAAAGGTGGTATGCACTGTCACGCCGAAGGCATCGCCCAGGCGGCGCGCCACGCGCAGCTGCTTGCGTTCGCTGGCGAGATCCAGGCCGTAGCCAGACTTGATCTCCAGGGTGGTCACACCTTCGGCCAGCAGCGGCGCAAGACGCGCGGCGGCCAGCGCGAACAGCGTGTCTTCATCGGCGGCGCGGGTGGCGCGCACGGTGGAGACGATGCCGCCGCCGGCGCGCGCGATTTCCTCATAGCCTGCGCCGGCCAGGCGCATGGCGAATTCATCGGCACGCTGCCCGCCGTACACCAGGTGGGTGTGGCAGTCGACCAGGCCCGGCGTGATCCAGGCGTTGCCCGCGTCATGGCGCGGCAGCGCCGCATACACCTGCGGCAGCTCGGCCTGCATGCCGAGCCACACGATGCGGCCTTGCTGCACGACCAGCGCGGCGTCACGGATGGCCTTGGTGGGATCCCCGTCGGGCAGCAGGTGGCAGCGATGCCAGACGCCATCGGCGGACCTGGCGGATTCAGTGGACGAAGAGATAGCGGCGGCCTGCGCCGGGTTCAGGTTCATTGCGGGTTCTCCAACTCCAACTCCAGGGTGACGCACAGGCAAAGCGCGGGCTCCGACATCGCCTGCAGGCGATATGGCACCGCTACGCCTTGCGCAAACAGCATGCCGTCGTCGCTGGCCAGCACGGCTTGGCCGCCCTGGCCGGCAATGCCGTGGCGCCATGCCCCCTCAACCACGAACAACAACACCGCATGCGCGCCGGGCGCGATCGTGAATTCGTCGTGCGCCGCGACCACGCTCGCGCGGCACTGGCCGCGCCGCGTCATCACATTGAAGTCGCGCGTGGCGCCATCCAGCAGCGTGGCCTGCACGCCGCGCTCGCCGGCAAAGGCAAAGGGCTCGCCAACGGTATCGAGGCGATGATCGAAGCTGCCATCGTCAGCCAGCAGGCGCACGCCCTCGCCGTCCAGCAGCACGATCTGGCGGTCGATGCCGGGAAAGGCGGAGAACGGCCCATCGGCGGCGATGTCGGCCACGCTCACGCGCCACAGGAATGCGTCCATGCCGGCGCCCGGCGGCCACGCGGCGATCTCGCGGGTAACGCCGCCGCCGTTCTTCCAGGGGTGCGCGGCCAGCGCGCCGAGCGAGAAACGTTCGACGCCGTTCATACGCCTGCCGCCTTTGGCACCATCGGCAGGTTCAGGCCCTTCTCATGGGCGCAGTCGATCGCGCTTTCGTAGCCCGCGTCGGCGTGGCGCATCACGCCGGTGGCCGGGTCGTTCCACAGCACCCGTTCGATGCGCTTGGCGGCAGCATCGGTGCCATCGCAAACGATCACCACGCCAGAATGCTGCGAGAAGCCCATGCCCACACCGCCGCCGTGATGCAGGCTGACCCACGTGGCACCGCCCGCGGTGTTGAGCAGCGCGTTGAGCAGCGGCCAGTCGGACACCGCATCGGAGCCGTCGCGCATGGCTTCGGTCTCGCGGTTGGGGCTGGCAACCGAGCCGCAATCCAGGTGGTCGCGGCCAATCACGATCGGCGCCTTCAACTCGCCGTTCTTCACCATCTCGTTGAACGCCAGGCCCGCGCGGTGGCGCTCGTCCAGCCCCACCCAGCAGATGCGCGCGGGCAGGCCCTGGAAGGCGATGCGATCGCGCGCCATGTCCAGCCAGCGGTGCAGGTGCGCGTCTTCGGGGAACAGTTCCTTCATCTTGGCATCGGTCTTGTAGATGTCCTCGGGGTCGCCCGATAGCGCAACCCAGCGGAACGGGCCCTTGCCGCGGCAAAACAGCGGGCGGATATACGCCGGCACGAACCCCGGGAAATCAAAGGCATTGGCCACGCCTTCATCAAAGGCGACCTGACGGATGTTGTTGCCGTAGTCCAACGTGGGCACGCCCATCTGCTGGAAGGCCAGCATGGCCTGCACGTGCTTGACGATGGAGGTCTTGGCAGCGGCCTCGACTGATTTGGGATCGGCCGTGCGCGCGGCTTCCCATTGCCCGACGGTCCAGCCCGCCGGCAGGTACCCGTTGACCAGGTCGTGCGCCGAGGTCTGGTCGGTGACGATGTCCGGGCGCATGCCGCCGGCCTGCGCCCGCTTGACCAGCTCCGGCATGATCTCGGCAGCGTTGCCGAGCAGGCCGACTGAGATGGCCTGCTTGTTGCGCGTGGCTTCTTCGATCATGGCCAGCGCTTCGTCGATGCTGGTGGCCTTCTTGTCGACATAGCGCGTGCGCAGGCGGAAGTCGATGCGCGACTCCTGGCACTCGATCGCCAGCACGCACGCGCCGGCCAGCACGCCGGCCAGCGTCTGCGCGCCGCCCATGCCGCCCAGACCTGCCGTGAGGATCCACTTGCCGGTGAGATCGTTGTTGTAGTGCTGGCGACCGGCTTCGACAAAGGTCTCGAAAGTGCCCTGCACGATGCCCTGCGTGCCGATATAGATCCACGAGCCGGCTGTCATCTGGCCGTACATCATCAGGCCAGCGCGGTCCAGCTCGTTGAACTTGTCCCAGGTGGCCCAGTGCGGCACCAGGTTGGAGTTGGCAATCAGCACGCGCGGTGCATCGGCATGGGTGCGAAACACGCCCACCGGCTTGCCGGATTGCACCAGCAGCGACTCTTCCTCGCCCAGGTTGCGCAGGCTGTCGAGAATGGCGTCGAAACACTCCCAGTTGCGCGCCGCCTTGCCGATGCCGCCGTACACCACCAGGTCCTGCGGGCGCTCGGCCACATCGGGGTCCAGGTTGTTCTGGAGCATGCGGTAGGCGGCTTCGATCAGCCAGTTCTTGCAGTGCAGCTCGGTGCCGCGCGGCGCGCGGATCTCGCGCTGGCCACGCAGGGGCGCCGCTTTGGTGAATTGGTGTTCGTTGGCGTTCATGTGGGGTTCTCCTGCCTGTTCAGTTCTGCGGTTCAGCCTGCGTTCGAGAGTGGCGCGCGCATCAAGCCACGCCCACCTGCGACGGCAGCACCTGCCGCACCGCCTCGGGCCAGCCCGCACCCGCGTCACCCTGCTGCACCCACTGCTTCATCGCCTCGATATCCGGCGCGAAGTAGCGGTCGCCTTCCACAAAGGCCACGCGCTCGCGAATGCGTGCGATCTCGCTCTCGATCAGCGGCGAGGACTCCAGCGGGCGGTGGAACTCGATGCCCTGCGCGGCGGCCATGGCTTCGATGCCGACCACCACGGCGGTGTTCTCCGCCATATCGCCCAGGCGGCGCGCGCCGTAGGTGGCCATCGACACATGGTCCTCCTGGTTGGCCGACGTCGGCAAGCTGTCCACGCTGGCAGGATGCGCCAGCGACTTGTTCTCGGAAGCCAACGCGGCGGCAGTGACCTGCGCGATCATGAAGCCCGAATGCAGGCCGCCGTCGCGCACCAGGAACGGCGGCAGGCCGGACAGGCCGGAATCGAGCAGCAGCGCGAGGCGGCGCTCGGAGATCGCGCCGATCTCCGCGATGGCCAGCGCGATGATGTCGGCGGCAAACGCCACCGGCTCGGCGTGGAAGTTGCCGCCCGAGATCACGTCGCCCTGCTCCGGGAACACCAGCGGATTGTCGGACGCGGCGTTGGCTTCGATCTGCAGTACGCGCGCGGCGTGTTGCAGGTTATCCAGGCAGGCGCCCATCACCTGCGGCTGGCAGCGGATGGAGTACGGGTCCTGCACGCGGCCGCAGCTCACGTGCGAGTCCACGATCTTGCTGCCATCGAGCAGCGCGCGCACGGCGCCGGCCACGGCGATCTGGCCGGCCTGGCCGCGCGCGGCGTGGATGCGCGCGTCGAACGGCTTGACCGAGCCCTTGATGGCTTCGAGCGACAGCGCGCCCGCCACCAGCCCGGCAGCGAAGATGTCTTCGGCGGCAAACAGGCCCGCCAGCGCCAGCGCGGTGGAAACCTGCGTGCCGTTGAGCAGCGCCAACCCTTCCTTGGGGCCCAGCGTGAAGGGCGCCAGGCCCGCGTGGGCAAGCCCTTCGGCGGCCGGGCGGCGCACGCCGTCGATCATCACCTCGCCCACGCCAATCAGCGTGCACGACATATGCGCCAGCGGCGCGAGATCGCCCGACGCGCCCACCGAGCCCTTGGCCGGAATGCACGGCGTGACGCCCGCGTTGGTCAGCGCCAGCAGCGCCTCGATGATTTCGGGACGGATGCCGGAATGGCCGCGCGCCAGGCTCACCGCCTTGATCGCCAGGATCAGGCGCACGGTGTCGCTGTGCAGGTCCGCGCCGGTGCCCACGCTGTGCGACAGCACCAGGTTGCGCTGCAACTCCGCCAGCTTGTCATGCGGGATGCGTGTTTGCGCCAGCTTGCCAAAGCCGGTGTTGATGCCGTAGACCACCGCATCTGCGTCGATGATGTCCTGCACGGTGGCCTGGGACGCGCGTACGCCAGCCCACGCGGATGCATCCATCGCCAGGCTCACTTCGCCGCGATGGATGCGGCGCAGGTCGGCCAGCGTGACGGAGCCGGGCTGCAAGGTCAGCAGCGGGCGGGAAGTTTGGTTGGCTTGGGTGGCGCTCATTTGTATGTTCCTGTCTATACAGCCTGGTTCGTGCGTTGGCTGGTGGATCTGAAAAAACTAACGGCCCTTGGCTGGTTCAGCCGAAGGCCGGGTTGCCATCGGCGCGGAATCGGCTGCCTAGGCGGTAGCGGTTGCCTGGGTGCAGGCAACGTACAAAGGTCACGGGAGTGCCGCCCGTCCAAGTGCGGCGGGTCAGCAGCAGGCACGGCTGGGTAGCCGGCATTTCCAGTTGGGCGGCCTGTTCCGCCGTGGCGGAAATGGCATCGACCACGTGTTCGATCTGGTCGTAGGGTACGTGGCGCAGCAGGTACTCGCCAGGCTTCACCGCGTCGGCGGCGGCAAAATCCTGGTTGATGAAGTCCGGCGCGACGCGCGGGTTCACATAGCGGTCTTCGAGCTGCACCGGCACGCCGTCCTCGCGGTGCACGCACACGGAGTGGAACACCGATTCGCCGGTGCGCAGATCCAGCGCGGCCGCTACCTCGATGGAGGCAGCCACGCGTTCCACCACCATGACGTCGCAAGCGTAGTCATGTCCGCGCATGCGGATCTCGTCCTGCAGGTTGACCACGTTGAGCAGCGTCGACTGCGGCTTGTGCTGCGCCACGAAGGTGCCCACGCCGGCCACGCGCACCACCCGGCCCTGCTCGGCCAGCTCGCGCAGCGCGCGGTTCACCGTCATGCGCGACACGCCAAAGCGGGTGACAAGCTCCTGCTCGGAGGGCACACGGTCCCCCGGCTGCCACGCGCGGCTCTGGATATGGCGCGCGATGTAGTCCTTCACCTGCTGGTAGAGCGCGGCGGGCGTGGCATCGGGAACACCCCGGCGGTTGGCGGTGGCAGCTTTCATGGCTTGGTTGGCAACTCAGTGTTCGGCGCAGGCCATGGCCTCGGCGCGGATTTCCTCGGTCAGTACCGCCTTGAGTTCCGAGAACGCCGGCGACGTCTTGATGGTGTAGTGGCGCGGATGCGCAAAGTCCACGTCGATGGTGCGCTTGATGCGGCCCGGGCGCGCCGAGAACACGGCAACGCGGTTGGCCATGAAGATGGCCTCGTCGATATCGTGCGTGACGAACAGCACCGTCTTGCGCGAGGCTTCCCAGATGCCCAGCAGCAGTTCCTGCATCAGCACGCGGGTCTGGTTGTCCAGCGCACCAAAGGGCTCGTCCAGCAGCAGGATCTTGGGGTCGTTGGCCAGCGCCCGCGCAATGGCCGTGCGCTGCTGCATGCCGCCCGAGAGCTGCTTGGGGAAATGATGCTCGAAGCCGCGCAGGCCCACGCGCTGGATAAAGAAGTCGCTGCGCTCGCGCTGGCCGGCCGCGCTCATGCCGCGCTCGCGCAGGCCAAAGCGCACGTTCTGCTCGATGGTCAGCCACGGGAACAGCGTGTACGACTGGAACACCATGCCGCGCTCCGCACCCGGGCCGGTGACTTCCTGCCCGTCGAGCAGCACGCGCCCGGTGGTGGGCGTATCCAGCCCGGCGACGATGCGCAGCAGCGTGGACTTGCCGCAGCCCGAGGGGCCGAGGATGGTGACGAAGTCGTTGTCCGCCACTTCGAAATCGGTCGGCTGCAGGGCCAGGGTCTGGCCGCCGCGCGGATTGACGAAGGTTCGCGAGACCTGCTGGATGGACAGCGCGCTCATTTGATCGAACTCCACGGGAACAGGCGCTGGTTGGCCAGCTTGAAAGCCAGGTCGGAGACCAGGCCGATGCAACCGATCACGATGATGCCGAAGATGATCTGCCCGGTGTTGAGCAGCGCCTGGCTGTCGGTGATCATATGGCCGATGCCGGAGGACGAGCCGATCAGCTCGGCCACGATGACATAGGTCCAGGCCCAGCCCAGCACCAGGCGCAGGATCTCGGCGATCTCAGGCGCGGCGCCCGGGATCAGCACGCGCCGCACGATGCCGCTGCTGTTGGCGCCCAGCGTGTAGGCCGCCTCCACCAGGTCGCGCCGCGCGCCACCCACTGCCACCGCCACCATCAGCACGATCTGGAAGAACGAGCCGATAAAGATCACCAGCACCTTCTGCGCCTCGCCGATGCCGGCCCACAGGATCAGCAGCGGGATGAAGGCCGATGCCGGCAGGTAGCGGCAAAACGAGACGAAGGGCTCGAAGAACGCCTCCGCCGCCTTGTACGCGCCCATGAAGATGCCCAGCGGCACGGCCAGCGCGGCGGCCAGCACGAAGCCGCCCAGCACGCGCCATACCGTCATGCCGATGTCACCGATGAAGTTGTACTCGGTGAATAGCAGCAAACCTTCATGGGCCATGGTCGCCGGATCGGCCAGGAAGTTGCGCGGCACCATGCCGCCCAGGGTCACCGCCGCCCACGCGGCAAAGAACACCACGAAGAACGACAAGCCCAGCACCCAGCGCGCGCGCTGGGTGACCGGCGCCAGCGGCGCCAGCCAGGGATGCCGGCGCGCGGCCACCGGCGTCACCGCGGCGGGAGCGGGCGTTGTCGCCGCACCCGCGGCGGGCGAACCAATGTGAACCTGCGTCATGGCACCGACCTCGTTACTTGATGAAGCGCGCGTCGTACAGGGCGGTGACGTCCGGCACCTGGCGAATCACGCCGATCTCCAGCAGCACTTGCGCCGCTTCCTTGCTGAAGCTGGCCAGCTCGCCGCCGAAGAATTTACGGTTGGCGTCACGATCCTGCCAGCGCAGGTAGGCGGACGACTTGGCGAACTGCTCGCCGCTTTGCTTGACCGCCGCGCCCATGACGTCGTTCGCCTTGGCCGGGTCCTGCCTGATCATGTCGAGCGCTTCGAAGTAGCTGTCCACCAGCGCTTGCGCGGCCTTGGGATTGTCCTTGAGCCACTTGGGCGCGCAGCCCAGCGTGTCCATCACCATCGGGTAGTCCAGCGTGGTGGCGAGGATCTTGCCCTTGTCCGGGTTCTGGCGCACCGACGACAGGTACGGTTCATACGTCATGGCAGCATCGTTCTGGCCCGCGACGAAAGCCTGCGCGGCGGCTTGCGGCGACAGCGTGGTGGTCTTCACATCCTTCAGGCTCATGCCGTTCTTCTTGAGCATCCAGGCCAGGCCGAAGTAAGGCGCGGTGCCCGGCGCGTCCACGCCGATGGTCTTGCCCTTGAGGTCGGCAAAGCCTTTCACGTCGCCGCGCACGGCCAGGCCGTCGGCGCCGTAGGACTTATCGAGCTGCACGATCTGGGTGATGGGCACGCCGTTGGCATTCCAGGCCACATGGGTCTCGACCGTGGTGGCAGCGCACTGGATGGCACCCGCGGCAAGTGCCAGGTGACGGTCCTTCTGCGGAATCATCTTGATGTCGACGTCGACACCATGCTTCTTGAAGATGCCGGCCTTGTCAGCCAGCGTCAGCGGCGCGAAGCCGGTCCAGCCGCTCATGCCCAGCGTGACCTGTGTGGCTTGCGCTTGCGCGGTGCCTGCGGCACCCAGCGTGGCGACGACTGCTGCTACGGCGACGGCTAGCGACTTACCGCTACGGATACGAAATCCCATCTTCCTGGCTCCTTTGGTGTGATGCGAACGGGGCCGCGCCAGCGCGGGCGGCGGCCGGATCGCCCGGCTCGGGCGGCGCCGTACTTGCAGCGCCGGTCATTTGCCAGGCAATTTAGCAACCCTGTATATACAAGTCAATGCAGTAGTTAACCCGAGGCGAAGGACAGAACTGGCGTGGCCGGCACTTAGGTGCGGCCGAGCCTGGAACGGCACGAAACGCGCACAAAATGGCGGCGTTACGGGATCAGGCCGGGTGCCCGCCGATGCCCGCTGACGGGGCATCCGGCGCTTGCCGCCTTCGCCTGCGCGCACCAGATCCGCGCACGGTTACGCTGAAAGCATCACTTGCTGTCTATACAGGATCGAGCGGCAACACCAATGCAAACGGTGTGCCACCAGGCGCCACCGGGGCGCCACCAGGATGCGAAAGGAAAGCGCTCCCGGGCGACGCCGAGAGCACCTGCATTCAGGCGTCGAAAAAGGAGGCCACGGTGGGATAGCGCAGCCGCAGGCGCAGCTCGCGTTTGAGACGGGCGTTTTCCAGCCGGCGCGATTCGCTCATGAAGCTGAGCAAGGTTGGCTCCACGGCTTCGCGCAATTGCGCGCGAGCCAGGCGCGGCGGGCGGGGCAGGCCGCGGCGGTCGGCCACCAGGTCGAAGTAATCGGCCATGCGCATTTCCGAATCGTCGCTGGCATGCACCACCCGCTGCGCGCGGCCGCGGAACAGCGACGCCACCATGGTGCGGGCAAGGTCCAGGGCATGGATGTGGTTGGTATAGACATCGTCCTGCGGCACCAGCGCCGGCGTGCCCTTGGCCAGGCGGGCCAGCGGCAGCCGGTCTTCGGCATAAATGCCGGGGATGCGCACGATGGAAGCGCGCCAGCCGGCATGGCGGCCAAAGTCCCGCACGGACTGCTCTGCCGCCACGCGGCGCCGGGCGCGCGCGGTTTGCGGGCGCACCGCCTGCGATTCCGCCAGCCTGGCGCCCCCCCGGTCGCCATACACGCCCGAGGTGCTGGCGTAGACAAACGCTGGCGGCGCAGCGCGTCGGCCGGACCTGCCGTAGCGTCGGTCGGGTAGAATGGCGGGCTTGGCAGACCATCCGCCCGGCCGTGCGGCGGACCGCCGCCAGGCGCCGCGCCGCAAGGCGCGCAGCAGCGCCAGCGTGCGGGGATCGCCCTCGCCGCGCGACGGCGGCGGCGCCAGGTGCAGCACCCTGTCGGCCAGCCCGGCCAGGCGCGCCAGCGTGGCGGGCCGGTCCAGGTCGGCTACCAGCGGCACGGCGCCGTTGTCCCGCAGCTCAGTGCGGCGGGACGGCTGCGAAGTGATGGAAAAGACGCGCCAGCGCGTCGATAGAATACGCAGGCAACGTGTGCCCACATCCCCACAGCCAACGATGAGTAGGCGCGGGCGACCCAGGCGGCGTCGCGACAGATTTTTGCTCATAGAGTGATTATGGCTTATCAAGTTACCGTCATGCCCAGCGGCCGCACATTTGAAGCGGCCGCGGATGAAACCATCCTTACTGCGGCCCTGCGCCACAGCATTGGCCTGCCCTACGGCTGCAAGAACGGCGCATGCGGATCCTGCAAGGGCCGTGTCACCGCTGGCGGCATCGAGCAGGGCGACCATGCGCTTTCCGCGCTGTCCGCGCAGGAAAAGACCGAGGGCCGCGCGCTGTTCTGCTGCGCCAAGCCCACCTCGGACATCACCATCGAGTGCCGCGAGGTGCAAGGCGCCGGCGACATCCCCATCAAGAAGGTGCCGTGCCGCGTCGCCACCCTGGAGCGCGTGGCCGACGACGTCATCGTGACCCGCCTGCAACTGCCCGCCACCGAGCGCATGCAGTTCCTGGCCGGCCAGTATGTCGAGTTCCTGCTGCGCGACGGCAAGCGCCGCAGCTACTCCATCGCCACGCCGCCGCACCAGGAAGGCCCGATCGAGCTGCACATCCGCCATATGCCCGGCGGCACCTTCACCGACTACGTGTTCGGCGCCAGGGAAGGCCAGCCGGCCATGAAGGAGCGCGACATCCTGCGCTTCGAAGGCCCGCTCGGCAGCTTCTTCCTGCGTGAAGACTCCGACAAGCCCATCATCCTGCTGGCCTCCGGCACCGGCTTCGCGCCGATCAAGGCCATCGTCGAGCACGCGGTCTACACCGGCATCACCCGCCCGATGACGCTGTATTGGGGCGGCCGCCGCCCGCGCGATCTCTACATGCATGCGCTGTGCGAGCAATGGGCGCGCGAGCTGCCCAACTTCCGCTACGTGCCGGTGATCTCCAACGCCCAGGACAGCGACGACTGGGACGGCCGCACCGGCTTTGTCCACGAGGCCGTGATGGAAGACCATCCCGACCTGTCCGGCTTCGAGGTCTACGCCTGCGGCGCGCCGGTGATGATCAATGCCGCGCGCAAGGACTTTTCCCTGCGCTGCGACCTGCACGAGGATGCCTTCTTCGCCGACTCGTTCACGTCGGAAGCGGACATGCATCCGGCGGGTTCGGCACCGGCGGCCTGAGCGCCCCGCTGCCCGTTTCCAAGCGACAACAATGCCCGGCTCCGCCAAAATTCGTTTTGACAGCCGGGCGCATGGGCCTTATATTGGCCGCCATGAACTACGCTATCGACAACCGACGCAGCTACCGTACGTCGCTCCCTACCGGGGTGCCTCGCGGCTGACCGTCCATAGCTTCTGTTCAGGTCAACAAGCCACGGGCAATCCCCGTGGCTTTTTGTTTTTCTGCTCTCCTCTCCCCTGTTTCACGCCGACCCCTGGAGTCCGCCATGGCATTTGCTGAGTACCCCGTCCAATCCCTGATGTACATCACCAACCGGCCCGAGCTCGTCTTTACCGAAGGCAAGGGCTCGTGGCTCACGGACCATAACGGCAAGCGATACCTGGACTTCGTGCAGGGCTGGGCGGTCAACTGCCTGGGACACTCCAACCAGGCCATGATCGACGCGCTGGTCGACCAGTCGAAGAAGCTGTTCAACCCCAGCCCGGCGTTCTACAACGAACCCATGCTCAGGCTGGCCAGGCAGCTCACCGATGCCAGCTGCTTTGACAAGGTGTTCTTCGCCAACAGCGGCGCGGAAGCCAACGAAGGCGCGATCAAGCTGGCGCGCAAATGGGGCCGCAAGCACAAGAACGGCGCGTTCGAGATCATCACCATGGACCACAGCTTCCACGGCCGCACGCTCGCCACCATGAGCGCGTCGGGCAAGGCCGGCTGGGACACCATCTTCGCGCCACAGGTGCCGGGCTTCCCCAAGGCCGACCTGAACGACCTGGCCTCGGTCGAAAAGCTGATCAACGACAAGACCGTGGCCATCATGCTGGAGCCGGTGCAGGGCGAAGGCGGCGTGATCCCCGCCTCGCGCGAATTCATGCAAGGCCTGCGCAAGCTGGCCGACCAGCACAAGCTGCTGTTCATCGTCGACGAAGTGCAGACCGGTTGCGGCCGTTGCGGCACCATGTTCGCCTATGAACTGTCGGGCGTGGAGCCGGACATCATGACGCTGGGCAAGGGCATTGGCGGCGGCGTGCCGCTGGCAGCCCTGCTGTGCAAGGCCGAAGTCGCCAGCTTCGAAGCCGGCGACCAGGGCGGCACCTACAACGGCAACCCGGTGATGACGGCCGTTGGCAGCGCCGTGATCTCGCAGCTGACCGCGCCCGGCTTCCTGCAAAGCGTGCAGGACAAAGGCGCCTACCTGCGCGAGCAGCTGCTGGCGCTGACGTCCGAGTTCGGCCTGGGTGGCGAGCGCGGCGAAGGCCTGCTGCGCGCGCTGGTGCTGAACAAGGACATCGGCCCGCAACTGGTGGAAGAAGCGCGCGACATGCAGCCGCAAGGCCTGCTGCTGAATTCGCCGCGCCCCAACCTGCTGCGCTTCATGCCCGCGCTGAACGTGACCATCGAGGAAATCGACCAGATGATCGGCATGCTGCGCACGCTGCTGAAAAAGCTGGCCTGAGCCTTGTCCTGAAGCCGGCGCGCCGCCGGCCAGGTAAAAAGAAAAAGCCCCGCAAATCGCTTGCGGGGCTTTTTCCTTGCAGCAAACCACGGCGTCACACAGGCGGCATCACTCGCCCAGATACGCCGCGCGGACCTTCGGATCGTCCAGCATCTGCTTGGCGTCGCCGCTCATGGTGACCAGGCCCGACTCCATCACATAGCCGCGGTGGGCGGCCTGCAGCGCCAGCCGCGCGTTCTGCTCCACCAGCAGCACGGTCACGCCCAGCGCGGAGACGTCGCGCACCACCTCGAAGATCTTCGCGACCATGATCGGCGACAGGCCCATCGAGGGCTCGTCCAGCAGCAGCAGCTTGGGCTGGCTCATCAGCGCGCGCGCCATCGCCAGCATCTGCTGTTCGCCGCCGGACATGGTGCCGGCCAGCTGGTTGGCGCGCTCCTTCAGGCGCGGGAAGATGCCGAACATGCGGTCGATGTCGGCCTTGATGCCGGCCTCGTCGGTGCGCGTGTAGGCGCCCATCTGCAGGTTCTCGGTAATGGTCATGCGCGCAAATACGCCGCGCCCTTCCGGCACCATCGCCAGCCCTTGCTTGAGCAGCGTGTAGCTTGGCACCCCCTTGATGGACTTGCCCATGTACTCCACATCGCCGCCGGCCCATCCCTGCAGGCCGGTGATGGCCTTCATGGTGGTGGTCTTGCCGGCGCCGTTGGCACCGATCAGCGTGACCAGTTCGCCTTCTTTGATCTCGAGGTCGATGCCCTTGACCGCCTGGATGCCGCCGTACGCGACCTTCAGGCCGGATATCTTCAGTAGTGTTTCTTTCATTGTGTCTTTCCCCCGTCAGTGCGCCGGGGTACCGAGGTAAGCCTCGATCACCGCTGGATTGCTCTGGACTTCGTGCGGCAGGCCCTGTGCGATGACCTTGCCGTAGTCGAGCACGGTCAGGCGGTTGCACAGGCCCATCACCAGCTTCACGTCGTGCTCGATCAGCAGGATGGTCTTGCCATCGCTGCGGATCTTGTCGAGCAGGCCGCGCAGTTCCACCTTCTCGGTGGCGTTCATGCCAGCGGCGGGCTCATCGAGCGCCAGCAGCTTGGGCTCGGTGGCCAGCGCCCGCGCGATCTCCAGGCGGCGCTGGTGGCCGTAGGACAGGTTGCGCGAGGTGAAGTGCGCGTACTTGCCGATGCCGACGTACTCCAGCAGGTCATGCGCCCAGTCTTCCACCGAGTGCTCCTCGCGCCGGACCGAAGGCGGGCGGAACACCGCGCCAAAGAGGCCAGCCTTGGTACGCACGTGGCGGCCCACCATCACGTTTTCCAGCGCGGTCATCTCGCCGAACAGGCGGATGTTCTGGAAGGTGCGGGCAATGCCGGCCTTGGCGACTTCGTGCACGGCGGTCGGCTGGTAGGCCTTGCCGCCCAGCACGAACTCGCCGGAGTCCGGTGTGTACAGGCCGGTGATCACGTTGAAGAAGGTGGTCTTGCCGGCCCCGTTGGGACCGATCAGGCCGTAGATTTCGCCCGGCTTGATCTGCAGGCCCACATCGGACAGTGCCTGCAGGCCGCCGAATCGCTTGTTGACCCCCTGTACCGACAGGAGGAGATTCTCGTTACTCATGATGTCCTCCTGGTCAGAAACGGCCAACGCTGCCCGGGCGGCGGATCACCGGCCGGTCTTCCTTGCGCGGCGACGGCCACAGGCCCGCCGGGCGATACAGCATCACACCAACCAGGGCCAGCCCGAACAACAGCTGGCGCAGCACCTCGGCGTCGACGATGGTGTGGCCGAAGATCATGTTCTGCGCCGGCTCCGCCACGGCGCGCAGCAGTTCCTGGAAACCCACCAGCAAGATACCGCCCAGGATCACGCCGGGAATGTGGCCCATGCCACCCAGCACCACGATGGCCAGGATGTAGATGGACTCCCACAGCACAAACGACTCAGGCGACACGAAGCCCTGGAAGGCACCGAACACCGCGCCCGACGCGCCGCCGAACGATGCGCCCATGGCAAAGGCCAGCAGCTTGATGTTGCGGGTGTTGATGCCCATCGCCTTGGCGGCGATCTCGTCTTCGCGGATGGCCACGAAGGCGCGGCCGATGCGCGAGTTCTGCAAGCGCAGGCAGATGAACACGATGGCGATCACCAGCACGACCAGCAGGTAGTAGTACATGAACACCGGCGTGAACTTCAGCCCGAAGATCTCGTGTGACTTGGAGAAATCGAAGCCGAAGATGTGGACCGGGTCCACCGCGGTGATCCCCTTCGGGCCATTGGTGATGTTGAGCGGCCGGTCGAGGTTGTTGAGGAAAATGCGGATGATCTCACCGAAGCCCAGGGTCACGATGGCCAGGTAGTCGCCGCGCAGCTTGAGCGTTGGTGCACCGAGCAGCACACCGAACGTTGCCGCCACCAGCACCGCCAGCGGCAGCACGAACCACATGGAGAGGTGCAGGCCATTGGGGAAAAGCTGGTGGATCCACTCGAACTGGTTGGCCAGGTGGGGCGAGCCCAGCAAGGCCATCATGTAGGCGCCAACCGCATAGAAGGCGATGTACCCGAGGTCGAGCAGGCCGGCAAAGCCCACCACGATGTTCAGGCCTAGCGCCAGCATGATGTAGATCAGCGCGAAGTCGAGCACGCGCACCCAGTAGTTGCCGCCCAGCGTCTGCACCAGGAACGGGGCGCACAGTGCGATGATCAGGAAGCCAAGCAGCGCGGCCATGGTCTTGGCCGGCGTCTTGGTCAGCGGCGCAGCCTGCGCCGCCGGGGATGGAATCGGGGTATTCATGGATTCTCTCTCCTTAGGCGCGTTCGGAAACCCGCTCGCCCATGATGCCGGACGGACGGAATACAAGGACGATGATCAGCACGATGAAGGCGAACACATCCTGGTAGTTGGAGCCAAACACCCCGTTGGTGAGATCGCCGATATAGCCGGCGCCCAACGCTTCGATCAGGCCCAGCAGCATGCCGCCGACCATGGCGCCGGCAAGGTTGCCGATGCCGCCCAGCACCGCGGCGGTGAACGCCTTCAGGCCAGGGATGAAGCCCATGTAGAAGTGCGCATTGCCGTAGTTGGTCGCCATCATGACGCCGGCCAGCGCGGCCAGCGCGGCACCGATCATGAAGGTGGCCGAGATGACGAAGTTCGGGTTCACGCCCATCAGGCCTGCCACCTTCTGGTTCTCGGCGGTGGCGCGCATCGCGCGGCCCAGCTTGGTGCGGTTGACGAGGGTCAGCAGGCCCGCCATGACCATCAGCGCCATGCCGATGATGACGATTTCCTTGCCCGTGATGGTGGCGCCGGTCGAACCGATATCGATCGGCGACGAGGGCAGCAGCTGCGGGAAGGTCAGCGGGTTACGCGACCAGATCATCATCGCCAGGGTCTGCAGGATGATGGACACGCCGATGGCGGTAATCAGCGGGGCTAGCCGGGGCGCGTTGCGCAACGGCCGGTAGGCGACCCGCTCGATGGTGTAGGCCAGCGCGGCGCAAACCGGCATGGCGATCAGCGTGGCAATCACCAGCGTGAGCCACTCCGGCAAGCCGGGGAAGAATTTCTGCAAGCCAAGTATGGCTGACAGGGCGGTCAGCGCGCCGATCATCAGCACATCGCCGTGGGCGAAGTTGATGATCCCGAGAATGCCGTAGACCATGGTGTAGCCGAGTGCGATCAGCGCATAGATGCTGCCGAGCACGAGACCGTTCACGATCTGCTGGATAAAGATATCCATGAAAACTCCTTGCTTCCGTCCAAATTCCCTCGGCATGGTGTGGATGTCGGGGGGACGTTGATATGTGGGTGGTTTGGTAGTGTCGATATTTGCTGGTAAGCGGCCTGCCTACTCCACCCATGGTAAGGATGCTGCACGTATGGCAAGGCTAAAAAAACGGCACCGCAACATACTCGCGGTGCCGTTCGGATGGGCCGGTAAGCCCGGTTTACATCTTCACGACATCAAGGACGGTCTTTTTCTTGTCCTTGTACTCATACAACGTGATGGTGCCTTCCTTCATGTCGCCCTTTTCATCGAAGGCGATGTTGCCGATCAGGCCCTTGTAGTTGGTCTTGGGCATCTCGGCCAGGATGGCCGCCGGCTCGGTCGAGTTGGCGCGTTTCATGGCGTCAACGATGACCATGACGGCGTCATAGGTGAACGGTGCGTAGATCTGCACCGGCGCATTGAAGCGAGCCTGGTAGCGCTTGTCGAAATCCGCGCCTTGTTCCATCTTGGACAGCGCCAGACCGGCTTCCGAGCAGATGATGTTGGACACGGCATCGCCGGCCAGCTCAGCCACCTTGTCGGTACAGACACCATCGCCGCCGACGATCTTGGAGCTGATGCCGAGTTCCTTGGCCTGCTTGGCGAACGGGCCGCCGGTGGCGTCCATGCCGCCATACATGATCACGTCGGGCTTCTTGCCCTTGATCTTGGTCAGAATGGCCTTGAAGTCGGTAGCCTTGTCGTTGGTGGCTTCACGTGCCACCACGTTCACGCCCGAAGCCTTGGCGGTCTTCTCGAACTCGTCGGCCAGGCCCTTGCCGTAGGCAGTGGCATCGTCGACGATGGCCACGCTCTTGGCGTGCAGGCTCTTGGTGGCGTAGTTAGCCAGTGCCGGGCCCTGCTGGGCGTCGGTGGCCACCACGCGGAACGTGGTCTTGAAGCCTTGCTTGGTGTAGTCGGGGTTGGTCGACGACGGCGAGATCTGCACGATGCCGGCATCGCTATAGATCTTGGAGGCCGGAATCGATACGCCCGAGTTCAGGTGGCCAACCACGGCCACGACCTTGGCGTCCACCAGCTTCTGCGCCACGGCGGTGCCCGTCTTCGGGTCGCCTGCGTCGTCTTCGCCAACCAGCTCGAGCTTGATCTTCTTGCCGTTGATCTCCAGGCCGGTCTTGTTAACTTCTTCCACGGCCAGACGGGCGCCGTTCTCGTTGTCCTTGCCAAGGTGAGCGATGCCGCCGGTGAGCGGTGCCGCATGGCCGATCTTTACTACGACATCGCCACTGCCTGCTGCCGGCGCGGTGGCCGCGGCAGGAGCCGATGCTGCCGCATCAGCGGGCTTTTCTTCTTTCTTGCCACAAGCAGTAACCAGCGCCACTGCGGCTGCGATCGGCAGAATCTTGGCAAACGTGATTTGCATGAGTGATCTCCTAGGATTCACATGATCAGGGTAAACCAACGCCCCCCGGACGCTTCCCTGAACCGCCTTAGTTTAGTTTCAATTTGAAACGCGCGAATTGTATTCCCTTTTTATACGGATGCAATATGCGACGCAACAACCTGAAGGATTAACCCACCAAATGAGCTAGGGAATTTCCCCAATGCACATATTGGGGCAATTCCCTCCCACATGAAGGCTAGCCGTTGATACTAACAAGATTCGTGCCTGCCGCTTGCCACAGGTTGGCTTTGCAGCCCTTAAGTCACTTGCGGGGTCGCGTATTAAATAGGTGTTTCATTTAATATCGACAGTCTCATTCAAATACAACGCGCGAGTGCGCCGGCACCATAATAGGGAAATCCCCAATCACAGGGATTTCCCTTATTTGTCTTTTAAATCAGACAAGCACGAGGCGGTTCGCGCCGGATTTGTGCATTATCCAAGGGATAACAGGCAATATGGAGCGCCATATATTGGTGCAACCCCGGCGAGAGAATGGTGCGCAACGGCGTGCAACCTGCGCGAGGAAGGTGCGCCGCCGCACAGACACGGCGGCGCAAAAAGCAACGGCCCGCTAGAGCGGGCCGTTTTGCCAGACGGTCGGGTAACGCGGGCGGATCAGGCGGATGTGGCCTGTTGCAGCCCCCGCGGCAAGGGGAACGACATCTTCTCCTCGATCCCTTCCAGCGCGCGCACGTTGCGCGCCCCCAGAAGGTGCAGGCGCGCGACGATGGCCTGTGCCAGCGCCTCAGGGGCGGAGGCGCCGGCGGTCAGGCCGATGCGGCGCTTGCCCGCGATCCATTCCGGCTGGAGCTGATCGGGTGAATCGATCATGTAGGCCGGCACGCCCAGGCGCTCCGCGAGCTCGCGCAAGCGGTTGGAATTGGAGCTGTTGGGGCTGCCCACCACGATCACCACCTCCACCTGGGGCGCCATGAACTTCACGGCATCCTGGCGGTTCTGGGTGGCGTAGCAGATGTCCTGCTTCTTGGGCTCGCGGATCCGCGGGAAGCGCGCCTTGAGCGCGGCGACGATCTCCAGCGTTTCGTCCACCGACAACGTGGTCTGGGTCACGAATGCCAGGCGCTCGGGATCCGCTACGCGCAGCTTGGCGACATCCTCGGAAGACTCGACCAGCAGCATGCCGCCCTCGGCCTGCCCCATGGTGCCCTCGACTTCAGGGTGACCCTTGTGGCCGATCATGATGATCTCGCAACCCTCGGTGCGCATCTTGCCGACTTCCACGTGCACCTTGGTCACCAGCGGGCAGGTAGCGTCGAAAACGTTCAGGCCGCGCACGGTGGCGTCCGCGCGCACTTCCTTGGATACGCCGTGGGCGCTGAAGATCACGGTCGAGCCTGGCGGCACTTCCTCGAGCTCCTGCACGAAGACTGCGCCCTTGCGGCGCAGGTCTTCCACCACATAGGCGTTGTGGACGATTTCGTGGCGCACGTAAATCGGCGCGCCGTAGCGTGCAAGGGCGCGCTCGACGATCTCGATGGCGCGATCCACGCCAGCGCAAAAGCCGCGCGGCTGCGCCATCAGGATCTCGGCATCGGGGGCTGTGGTGGGTTCAGACATGCAAGGATTCGACTCAAGGGTGCCGGCACGAGGCCCGGCCGGTGGTCTGCTTAGAGAATGCCGATCAGCTGGACATCGAACAGGATGGTCTGTCCTGCCAGCGGGTGGTTGAAATCGAACAGCGCCGACGTCGTGCCGATCTCCTTGAGCACACCGGCGTACTTACCGCCGCCGGGCGCATTGAACTCAACCAGATCGCCCGGCGCGTAGTCCTCTTCAAACGAAGAGTTCTCGCGCAGCGTCGCCAGCGATACCCGTTGCAGCAGATCGGGGTTGCGCGGGCCAAAAGCGTGCTCCGGCGCCAGCCGGTAAGTCATGCGCTCGCCCTCCGGCATGCCCAGCAGCGCCTGCTCCAGGGTAGGCGCGAACTGGCCTTGCCCCAGCAGCAGCGTGGCCGGCTTCTCCGCGAAGGTACTGACGATCTCAGTGCCATTCTCCATGGAGATGCTGTAGTGAAGGGTCAGGAAGGAGTCCGCCTGCACGGTCTTGCGGCGATCCGCGGCGCCGTCCCCATCCTTCGGGCCGGAAGCAAAAGTTTGCAAAGTCATAGGTGCTCAACCAGTCAATAACCCGTATTGTAAGCGACTCGACCGAGCGCCGCCTTGTCCTCGGTGCCATTGTTCCGAGGGGATCGTGCCATGCGCATTACGGATTGGCCCAGCAGCGAGCGGCCACGCGAAAAACTGCTGAGCAGCGGGGCCGCTTCGCTCTCGGACGCCGAACTGCTCGCCGTGTTCCTGCGCGTGGGCGTAGCCGGAAAAAGTGCCGTTGACGTCGCCCGTGAGCTGCTGAACGATTTCGGCACGCTCAGCAGCCTGTTTGCGGCGGACGCCGGGCAACTGGCACGCGTCAAAGGCGTTGGCAGCGCCAAGTACACACAGTTGCAGGCGGCCCGCGAGCTGACCCGGCGCGCGCTGGGCGAGCAACTGCAATTGCCCGGGGCGCTGGATTCCCCAACGGCGGTGCGCGACTACCTGCGCCTGTCACTGGCGGGACTGACTTACGAGGCGTTCCTGTGCCTGTTCCTGGACGCGCGCAACCGCCTGCTCGCCAGCGAGGAGCTGTTTCGCGGCACGCTGACCCAGACCAGCGTCTATCCGCGCGAAGTTGCCCGCAAGGCACTTGCCTATAACGCTGCGGCAGTCATCGTCGCGCACAACCACCCGTCGGGAAACACCACGCCCAGCGCCTCCGATCTCACCATGACCCGCTCGCTGTCGCGCTCCCTGGCCCTGATCGACGTGCAAGTTCTTGACCATTTCATCGTCGCAGGTAGTAACATCCACTCCTTCGCCGAACACGGCCAGCTGTGATGCAAGATGCGATGCGCGTTGTGATGCGCGTTGTGATGCGCACCGCACGGATGCACACCCCTGAACGGTAAACGAGGGAAAGCATTGATTCACCAGTGCCTTCCAGGCTATAATGCTCGTTTGCTGAAGTCTCAACCGCTGCAGTCCGGGCCAGCGCGCCTTTTGTTGATCTGTTGCGAACATTGTCCACGTAGAAGAGTTAGGAGTGCTTCATGGCACGCGTCTGTCAAGTGACCGGGAAAGCGCCGATGGTCGGCAACAACGTTTCCCACGCAAACAACAAGACCAAGCGTCGTTTTCTGCCCAATCTGCAGAATCGTCGTTTCTTTGTTGAATCGGAAAACCGCTGGGTGAGCCTGCGCGTCTCGAACGCCGGCCTGCGCCTGATCGACAAGAAAGGCATCGACACCGTGCTCGTGGATCTGCGCGCACGTGGCGAAGTCTAATTAGGAGCACATCATGGCCAGCAAGGGCGGACGCGATAAAATCAAGTTGGAGTCGACTGCAGGTACGGGTCACTTCTACACGACCACCAAGAACAAGCGCACGATGCCGGAAAAGATGGAGATCATGAAGTTCGATCCCGTCGCCCGCAAGCACGTGTCGTACAAGGAAACCAAGATCAAGTAATTGATCCTGTTTTCCGCATGCCGATCGCGCGGCATGTCTGTAGAAACCCCGCTCACGCGGGGTTTTTGCTTTTTCGGGCAGCATACGCCGCATTGCGCAGCCAACGCCTCTCACCCCCCCGGCTCACGCATGGCTTGCCTGCCCACGCAAGCCCGCTGGCGGTGTACACTTTCCAGCTTTCCTGCCTCCCGACCGCGCGCCGCGCGTGTCTCTCGCACCATGAACTTCGATGTCGCCATTGTCGGCAGCGGACTGGCCGGTCTGACGGTCGCGCTGCAACTGGCCGACACCCATCGGGTTGTCATCATTTGCAAACGTGCCATGACGCAAGGCGCCAGCGACTGGGCCCAGGGCGGTATTGCCGCGGTCCTGGACTCAGGCGACAGCCACGATGAGCATACGCAGGACACCCTGGTGGCAGGCGCCGGCCTTTGCGATGACAGCGCCACGCGCTATATCGTCGAGCAAGGGCGCGAAGCGATCCAGTGGCTGATCGACCGCGGCGTGCCGTTCACCCGCGATGACCAGGCAGAACTCGGCTTCCACCTCACGCGTGAAGGCGGCCATAGCCGTCGGCGCATCATCCACGCGGCGGACGCTACCGGCCATGCCGTCGTGTCCACGTTGAGCGAGCAGGCGCGCCAGCACCCCAATATCACGATCATCGAGGACCACTTCGCGGTGGACCTGATCACTTCGCGCAAACTTGGCCTGCCGGGCAACCGCTGTTACGGCCTCTACGTGCTGGAAGACGCCAGTGGCGAAGTGCAGACCATTACCGCCACCCACACCGTGCTGGCGACAGGCGGCGCGGGCAAGGTCTATCTCTACACCACCAACCCCGACACAGCTACCGGCGACGGCATCGCTATGGCCTGGCGCGCGGGCTGCCGGGTGTCGAACATGGAGTTCATCCAGTTCCACCCGACCTGCCTGTATCACCCCTACGCCAAGTCTTTCCTGATTTCGGAAGCGGTACGCGGCGAAGGCGGCCTGCTGAAGCTGCCCGACGGCACTCGCTTCATGCCGGAGCACGACGAACGCGCCGAACTGGCTCCGCGCGACGTGGTGGCGCGCGCGATCGACTTCGAGATGAAGAAGCGCGGCCTGGATTATGTGCACCTGGACATCAGCCACCAACCCGAATCCTTCCTGCGCGAGCACTTCCCGACCATTCACGCACGGTGCCTGGAACTAGGCATCGACATCGCCCGCGAGCCCATCCCGGTGGTACCGGCGGCGCACTATACCTGCGGCGGCGTGGTCACCGATACCGCGGGCCGCACCGATCTAGCCAACCTCTACGCCGTGGGCGAGACCGGCTGCACGGGCCTGCATGGCGCCAACCGCCTGGCCTCCAATTCGCTGCTCGAATGCATGGTGATCGGGCGCGCGGCAGCCCTCGACATTGCGGGACAGGACAAGGCCGGCCAACCGGACATTGCCCTGCCCCAATGGGATGAGAGCCGGGTTGCGGATGCCGACGAGGAAGTCGTGGTGTCGCACAATTGGGACGAACTGCGCCGCATGATGTGGAATTACGTGGGCATCGTGCGCACCAGCAAGCGGCTCGAGCGCGCCCAGCACCGCATCACCCTGCTGCGCGAGGAGATCGCGGAGTACTACGCCAACTTCCGCGTCACCCGCGACCTGCTGGAGCTGCGTAACCTGGTGGAAGTCGCCTCGTTGATCGTGGATAGCGCGTATTCACGCCATGAAAGCCGTGGCTTGCACTTCAGCCGCGACTATCCCGACACGTTGCCGAAAGCGCTGCCCACGGTGATGCAGCCGGCATTCAAGCGGGAACGGGCGAAGTAAGCCCGCGCCTGGGTTTCGCCATGAAAAAAGTGCGCCTTGGCGCGCTTTTTTCATGGCCCGAGCAATCCCGCTTACTCGATGATCCGCAACGAATAATCGGTCGCGCGCACATCCTTGGTCAGTGCCCCCACGGAGATCCGGTCCACCCCGGTTTCCGCAAAAGCACGGATCGTATCCGCGCTGACCCCGCCCGAGACCTCCAGCAAGGCACGCCCGGCATTGATACGTACCGCATCGCGCATCATCGCCTCGGTAAAATTATCGATCAGGATCGACTTCGCGCCGGCTGCCAATGCCTCTTCCAACTCGGCCAGGCTTTCCACCTCGACCTGGACCGACACACCGGCTTCCAGCGCGGTCGCGGCCTGCATGGCGGCGGTGATGCTGCCGGCCGCGGCAATGTGGTTTTCCTTGATCAGGATGCCGTCGTACAACGCCAGGCGCTGGTTGTCGCCACCACCGACCCTGACCGCGTACTTCTGCGCCAGGCGCAGGCCCGGCAACGTCTTGCGGGTATCGAGCACGCGCGCCCGGGTGCCTTCGACAAGGTCAGCATAGCGGCGCGTGGCGGTCGCCACGCCGGACAGCAACTGCAGGAAATTCAGCGACGGCCGCTCCGCGGTCAGCAGCGAACGGGCCGGGCCGGTGATCTCGCAGACCACCGAGTCCGGCGCCATGCGGGCACCCTCGGCCTGCTTCCAGACGACCTGCAGCGCGGGATCGACCGCGCGCATGGATGCGTCGAACCACGGCTGGCCGCACAGCACGGCTTGCTCGCGCACGATCACGCGTGCGCGAGCCGGCTTGCCGGCGGGCACCAGCATGCCGGTCAGGTCGCCGCTGCCGACATCTTCGGCAATCGCTGCGCTGACATTGGCCTGGAGCGCCGCGGCAAGCGCCGGGCCGTAGCTGTCGAAGAGAGCGTTGCGGCTCGAATTCACGGTATTCACGGTATTCACATTTGGATTGCTGCTCATGCCGGGCCGATTCCCTTGAACAAGGCCTGTTCGCTCGCCAGGTCAGCCGTGGGCCGCACATTGGCCTTTTGCTGCGCGGCGAAGTCGAGCATGCGATCGATGCAGGTCACGGCCTGGCGGCCGATGTCCGCGTCGACATGGATTTCGTTATGACCGTTCTCCAGCACTTCGGCCAGATTGGTCAGTGCGTTCATCGCCATCCAGGGGCAGTGCGCGCAACTCTTGCAGGTCGCGCTGTTGCCGGCAGTGGGGGCTTCGATGAAATGCTTGTCGGGCGCGGCCAGGCGCATCTTGTGCAGGATGCCATTGTCGGTCGCGACGATGAACTCGCGCGCGTCCAGCTCCTTTACCGCCGCGATCAGTTGCGAAGTCGAGCCCACCACATCGGCCTGCTCGACCACATTGGCCGGCGACTCCGGATGCACCAGGATCTTGGCATTGGGAAACTCCCGGCGCAGCAGGTCAAGTTCGATGCCCTTGAACTCGTCATGCACCAGGCAGGAACCTTGCCACAAGAGCATGTCGGCGCCGGTCTGCTTCTGGATATAGCCGCCCAGGTGCTTGTCCGGGGCCCACAGGATCTTTTCGCCGCGCGCGTGCAGGTGCTCGACAATCTTCAGGCCAATGCTCGAGGTCACCATCCAGTCGGCACGCGCCTTCACGGCGGCGCTGGTGTTGGCATAGACCACCACCGTGCGATCGGGATGCGCGTCGCAGAACGCGGCGAATTCGTCGGACGGGCAACCCAGGTCAAGCGAGCAGGTCGCGTCCAGGTCGGGCATCAGCACGGTCTTTTCCGGGCTGAGGATCTTTGCGGTCTCGCCCATGAAGCGAACCCCCGCCACCACCAACGTCTTGGCCGGATGATCGCGGCCAAAGCGCGCCATCTCCAGCGAGTCCGACACGCAGCCGCCGGTTTCCTCGGCCAGGTCCTGCAGGTCGGCATCGACGTAATAGTGCGCGACAAGCACCGCATTGCGTTGCTTCAGCAGGGTCTTGATACGCGCTTTGAGCGCCGTGCGCTCCTGCGCCGACAGCACAGGAGGCACTTTGGCCCAGGCGTGGGCGACACAGCTGCCGCCCTCGGGGGACTCCGTCGAGAGGTTCGGCTTTTCGAACTCGACGGCTTTGATCGTTTGGGGGGTCATCTCCGATACTCCTCTTGGACAGCGTGCCTCGGAATTCCGCCTGGAATCCGCTATCGCTGCTGGCCCTGATATTGGGGGAGTCTAGCGAAAACAAAAGCCCCGCCAGAGGCGGGGCTTTTGGGCGATCTAAATTGTATCAGGCCACGCCAGCTCGGGCATCAGCCCGCATCAGGCGTAACGACGCAGGCGCAGCGAGAAATCGTGCAGTGCCTGGATGCCGCTGGCCTCGGCGCGGTGGCACCAGGCCTGCAGCTGCGCCAGCAGCTGTTCGCGCGTCAGGTTGGAGCGGCCCCAGATCGCGGCCAGCTCGCGGCGCATTTCCACGAAGGTATGCAGCGACTTGTTCTGCTCCACGATGCTGGCCAGTTGCTGGCGCTGCGGATCGGCCAGCTTGGCTTCTTCGCGGTGGAACCACTTGCGAGCCGGCTTGAAGCTGCTGTACTCGGCCACGCGGGCTTCCTTCAGCTTCTCCAGTTCCTGCTTGTAGGCGCTCTTGACCGCCTTGGCATAGCGCGCCATCACGTCATAGCGATTGGCAATGATGGCTTCCAGCGTGTTGTGGTCAACCGGGCGGGCATCCACCAGACGCGCCTTCGGCGGGGTCTTCTTGACCTTGGCCAGGCCAACCGCCTGCATGGCGCGGATGTAGCCCCAGCCGATATCGAACTCGTACCACTTGATCGAGAACTTGGCCGACGTCGGGTAGGTGTGGTGGTTGTTGTGCAGTTCTTCGCCACCGATGATGATGCCCCACGGCGAGACATTGGTCGAAGCGTCCTCGCAATCGTAATTGCGATAGCCCCACCAGTGGCCCAGGCCATTGATGATGCCGGCGGCGTGGATCGGGATCCACAGCATCTGCACGGCCCACACGCTCAGGCCGATCACGCCGAACAGGGCGACGTCGATGATCAGCATCAGGCCAACGCCTTGCCAGCCAAAGCGCGAGTAGACATTGCGCTCGACCCAGTCGTCAGGCGTGCCATGACCGAACTTGGTAATGGTTTCCTTGTTCTTGGACTCGGCGCGATACAGTTCCGCGCCTTCCAGCAGCACCTTGCGGATGCCACGGGTCTGCGGGCTGTGAGGATCGTCTTCGGTCTCGCACTTGGCGTGGTGCTTGCGGTGGATGGCGGTCCACTCTTTGGTGACCATGCCGGTGGTCAGCCATAGCCAGCCACGGAAGAAATGCGAAACGATAGGATGCAGGTCCAGCGACCGGTGCGCCATGCAGCGGTGCAGGTAGATGGTTACGCCCGCGATGGTGATGTGCGTCACCACGAGGGTGTAGATCACAATCTCCCACCAGGACCAGTTGGCGAGGCCGTTAGCGGCCCAGTCAAGAATAGTGTCGAACAAACTGTTCTCCGTCGATTAAACAGGGGCATTCAGTGCGGCGCGACAGGGCGAGCCGCAAACAAGGTGCAGAAAAAGGACTGCAAATTCAATGATTGCGTCATACGGCGCCTGCCGGAAACCCCGGCAGACGCCGGAGCCCCCAAGGCACGCGCGCCTGGCGCCATGGGCAAAACTGCTGCCTGCCGGCGGACTGGACACGAGCCGCTGCAATCTGGCGGCTGTCTGGTGTGGGGCGGGAGGTCGAACAAACTCACCCGAACGAGACGTGCTTTTCGAATGAACCCGCAACTACCTTGGATTCTACCGGAAGCGCATCGCGCGGACATCCGCTTTTTCCCTCAGTTTGACGCTAAGCAACACGGATTGTTCCATAAGGTGGCCTAAACGCCCCGTGAACGCTCAGGATGCCGATCCACCGAGGGCACCCGGCAGATCGATACGTGCCTCTTGCGCATCTTTTATCGGACCACCATTGCCATCGGCTTCCACTTTCCCCAACACCCGCACCTCGCGCTGCGGATACGGGATCGAGATGCCATGCTCCCTGAACTTCCGCCATATCGCCCTGTTCATCGCCGATTGCACGCCCAGCTTTCCATTCTGGGGATCGGCGATATAGCCAGCAAGCTCGTATTCGATGCCATTGTCGCCGAACAACACCAGAAATGCTGACGGCCCCGGCTGTGGCATCAAGCGCGGGATATCCTGCGCTGCCTCCACGAGCAGAGCGAGCACCATTTCGGGATCCGCCGCGTAATCTGCCTGCACACGTGTCGCCACGCGCACATGGGTATTGGAGAACGAATGGTTCTGCACCGCCTGCGCCACCAATTGCTCGTTCGGCACCAGGGTTTCGCCATCGCCGTTGCGCACCACGGTGTACCGCGTCCGGATCTGCGAAACGATCCCCGTGTACTTGTCGACGGTGATCTGGTCACCCAGCTTGACCGAGCGGTCCAGCAAGATGATGAATCCGGAGATGTAGTTGCTGGCGATCTTTTGCAAGCCCAGCCCCAGGCCAACGCCGAGCGCGCCGCCGAACACGGACAGCACGGTGAGGTCGATGCCGACCAGCGACAGGCTCAGCAACAGGGAAACGAGCAGCAGCAGCGCCTTTGAGATCCGGGTCAAGACCACTTTCAGGTTGCTGTCCAGCCCGGTCGAGCGCATCAAGCGCTCTTCCAGCCACGAGCCGAACCACATGGCCACCAGCACGGTGACCAGGATCCAGACGACGGCCACCAGCGTGTCCGCCAAGCTGATCTTCTGCTTGCCGCCCAGCGAAAAGCGGATATCGTCCATCCAATTCACCACATCCCACAGCAAACCCAGCACATAAAGTGCCATCGCCGCCCAAACCAGGGTCGTCAGCACTTTTTCGACCAGCAGCAGCATGCCGCGCAACTGGTCATTGCCCGACATCACGCGACGCAGGATGTAAAAGGCAAAATAAAGGAAGGTAATGCCGGAAAGGGGTACCAATGCGAGCCGTAGCACGCTGATGGACATCATCGGCTCCAGCCCGAAGCGCGCACCCATCACCAGCAGCCAGCCGAACAACGGGAACATGGCGCGTTCCAGGCTGGCAGCGGCGAAACGCAGGGAGAAGCTGGATCCGGCGTAGCGGGCTTCGAGGCGCTTGACGATCAATCTGGCCAATGGCCAGGCCACCGCCAGGCAAGCGGCGAGCACCGCCAACTGCCAGATGAAGCCAGGGCCACCCGCGTCGCGGATCAGGTCATCGAGCATCTTGCCAAAGGCCGGATGCTCGACATGGAGTTCGTTCAGGGAAATGGGGTTCATGCTCTGCCGTGGCTGGCAGGGTCCATCCGGTCAGGATCGGTGGTCCCTGGCAAGGTAAGCGGGACACTGCATGACGTGACTGCATGCCCCGCGGCCAAAAAGTCAGCCATTCTAGCCGCCCTGCCCCCGCGCGACGCAGGATTGGCGCCGGGCCCGCCGGGCAAACAGGTCAATATGCCGAGCACTGTCAGTTGCACCTTCGCCGGCAATCCGGCGGGCGACGCCACGGCTCGGCGATGCGCTGCAGCCGATCCCGCAAGTCTGCCCCAGGATGCAAGGGGCCACATAGCAGGTCGATGCAGTAGTCGATCACCCGCGCCCGCCCTGGCGGGTTCAGCATGCCGTGGTCCAGGCCATCGACGATCTCGATCTGCAACTGCGAGAAGCCGGCGAGGCCGGCCAGCGTCGGCCCGAAGAACCGCGCCAGTTCGAAGGGTCCGGGATCGTCCGGGCCGAACAGCATGCGCAGCGCCGTGCCGCGTGCGTCGAGCGACTGGAGCAAGCCTTCGATCTCGCGCTGCTCGTGCGCGGCAGGCTTGGGCAGGACCGATGCCGCATTGATGCCGGGCGCGCCCTCTTGCGCCGTGGGTGCGCTGCGGCCATGGATCAGCCACCGGGGCCGGGTGAAGGCCTCCCGGCGCAACAAGCGCTGCAGGTTGACCAGCACGGCGCCCACCAGGCCGGGGTGCGCGCCCGCGGCGTGCAGGCTGACATTGGCGCCGTAGCTCACGCCGAAGGCCACCACCTCGCGATGACCGTGGGCAAGCAGCCAGTCGCAGGCGGCGACGGCATCGCGGTACCCCTCCGGATCGGCCGGCACCCCCGCGATGGCCTGCGCGCCAACGGATGCGTCCCCGATACCCCGCACATCGATGCGAAACGAGGCGACACCGCGTGCCGCCAGCCGCCTCGCCAGCATGACCCCGCAACGCCCAGCACCGACGTGATGCGTGCCGCCGGAATTGTTGATCAGCACTGCCGGCCGCTCGATGCGCGGCCCGAGCGGCTCGCACAACATGCCGAACAGGCCCTGGCCGAAGCGCACCGGCGTTTCCACCCACTCGCCAGCGCGCAGGCACGAAGCCGTCCCTGCCGCCATCGCGCGGCCATCCGGGGCTGGCTCGCCAACTGGCGCCGCCGGCCCCAGATCGGCAATCCAGCCGGCCACCTCCGCGAACGTCGCATCCGGTGGCGTGCCATGCAACGGGTCCTGCAGCCAGTCGATCAGGTCAGGGAAAGGCACCATCCGCACCTGCGCGCCCAGCGTGCCGTAGTGGCGCGCCAGCGGGGCCATCTGAGGCTCGCCGCCCGCGATCAGGATTTGCGGGGCGGGGGCACAAGACGCATTGAGCAGGTCGATGCCGCCAAGGCCGTCGATCGCGGCATCGGTGAAATGGATGCCCAGGATGTCCATGCCGGATTGCCGGCCAGCGCCAGGCGCCGGACCCGGCTCCACAGCGCGGCAAGCAAGCGAGCGCCAGGTCTGCGCAATCATCTTCATCTCCCGCACCAGCATCCTGCCGCTGGCCACGGGCGCAAGCAACGCCAGCGCATCGACGCGCCGCCCGGCCACGCCGCGCCCGGCGGCCAGTGCCGCCAGCGAGGCGCCCCCGCGCACGCCCAACAACACGAGTTCCCGGGCACCGGACAAGCGCCTGAGCAACTTGCCAGCGGCATCGATCCCGGCAAGCCACGCATCGACACAGGACGCACCCGGCGCGCCGGCATGTTCGAGGTCGGCGGAGTCACCGGTGCCGGGATAGTCGAACCTGAGCACGGGCACGCCCTGGGCCGCGAGCCGCTCCGCCAGCCGCGCCAGGCCGGCATGCGTCCACAGGGCTTCATGCCCGATCGCATTGCACAGCAGCACCGCGCGCTGACCCTGGGCCGGGTGGTACCAGCCAAAGCATCCGTCGAAATGCAGTGGCGTCATGGCGCAAACGCCTTGCGGCTCGCCTGCCGTGCGTCCCCCGCGCCAACGGCCAGACGCTCGCAGCGCGCCTGCAACTGGCCGCGGTCGATCTTGCCGTTCACGTTCACGGGAAGGCCGTCGAGGCAGACGATGCGATCCGGCTGCGCGTAGAGCGGCAGGCTCTGCCGGCACGCTTGCCGGATCCGCACCATGCGCGCACCGAGTTCGCCCGGCGAGGCATCGCCCGATGCCTGCACAAAGGCGACCAGCCCCGTCGGCTTGCCGGCGCTATCCAGTGGCCACGCCAGCACGGCACACTGCGCGCTACCGCTGGCAGCCTGCACCACCTGCTCAATCTCCTGCAGTTCCACGCGGTTGCCGCGAATCTTCACCTGCATGTCAATGCGGCCGTGATAAAGCAGGCCGTCGGGGGATTCGGCCACGGCATCGCCGGTGCGGTACCAGCGTCTGCACGCCCGTTCGGGATAGGCGCGGGTAAAGAAGCGCTGCGCGTCCAGCGGGTTGGCACCGAGATAGCCCTTGGCAAGCTGCGCGCCGCCAATCAGCAGTTCACCCTGCGCGCCGGGCGGCACCGGCGCAAGCGCATCGTCGACAACCATCAGCTCGACGCCGGGATATGGCTTGCCGAGCGGCACCGCAGGGCGCGACGCATCGGCAAGAAACGCCTCGGTCAGCTCGAAGGTGAGCATGATCACCGTCGCTTCGGTGGGTCCGTAGCCATTGACGATGCGCGTGTTCGGCGCCGCCCGCGACCACGCCCGCGCCAGCGTCTTGGGCAAGGCCTCGCCCCCCATCAAGGTCATCCGCACGCTGGGAAACGCGCAGGGCGTGAGCTTGCGAAACTGCTGCATCAGCGCCAGCACGGAGGGCACACTGGCCCAATGGGTAATCCTGTGCTCCTGGATAAAACCGGCCAGGTAAAGCGGGTCTTGGAGCGCGGGCACGTAGAGGCAACTCCCGTTCGCCCAGCAGACGTGCATGTCATGCACCGAGAAATCGAAGGTGAGATCGGCGAACTGGCTGAAGCGCGCGCCAGGCTCGCTTGGAAAGCGCTGCATCTGCGCGCTGACATATGCCACGGCACTGGCATGCGGGATCATCACACCCTTGGGCGGCCCGCTGGTGCCGGAGGTGAAGATCAGGTAGGCAAGGTCGTCTCCCGAGACAACGGCAAGCTGGCCGGGCGGGTCATGCACGAAAGGCGCTGGCGGCAGCGGGGCGAAGCGCGCGCTGCCGCCCGGACATCCGGTTGCCGGCAGCGCCTCCGGATCCAGCAGGACGATGTGCAAATCCGGGGGTAGCAAGGGCAACAACGCATCAAGCTGCGGTGCGCATGCACGATCGACCAACATCACCCGTGCGCCCGAGCGCGCGACGATGGCGGCGTTGCGTGCCGATGGGAACCTCGGATGCAACGGCACATAGGCCATGCCCGCCGCGAGCACGCCGAGCAGGCCGGCGTACGCCGAGACGCTGCGGTGCGCGAACAGGACGCAATTGCGGCTTCCGCCCCCTGCATACGCCGCCAGCGCGGCACTCACGCGGCCTGCGCGTGCGCGCAGTTCCTCGTAAGCGTAAAAACGTCCGTCGACCCACAAGGCGTGGTCGCCGGGCCGCCGCGCAGCCGTATCGAAGAAGAATGAATGCAACATCCCGCCCCCCACGAACCGAGCGCGCCACCCCCGTTGCGGGACCGGCGCGTTCTGAAACCCCGTCCGAAAATTGTGCCGGCGCCGATCCGCCCTGCACGGTCGCGCGCCGTTGTACTTGCCTGACGCGCGTTGTCTTGCCAACTTAGGCTGCATTGCCCGAGAAGACAAGTTGCGCCACCTTAAATGTATTGAACTTAAGATCTTTTACATTCGTGCGAATGGGGGGGCAAATGGACGCGGACCGCGCTCTACGATGGCGACCTTCACGTAGCCCGGAGCGGGTATGCGCCGGCCAGCCTCGCGCTGGCAACATGCATGGCCGGCTTCCCCGCGCCAACGCGCGCCACAAAGGATGAGGAGCCGCCCAGAAGGCTTAGTCCATCAGGATCTGCGTATCGACACACACCGGACACACACCAGACACACCGGCGGCGTGCGCGCGGGCTGAGCGACGCAGGCGCATTGCGTGCCGGCAGGGAATCGTGGATGGAAAAAGAAAGAGAGAACGGGAGAGGCGGGGGGGGGGGGGGGGGGGCCGAATGGCCCCGCCGCGAAACAGGCGCCAGCCGGCCGGGCACCACGGGGATGCTTCCCCGGCGCGGCCGCCTGGCGGATACGGCTTTAGCTGACGCGCTCCAGTACGGCGGCGAAGAAGCCGTCGGTCTGGTGCAGGTGCGGGTAAAGCGCCAGCATCTCGGCATCCTCCGGCAAGCCGGGCACCGTGATCTTTTGCTCGGCCAGCACCTGTGCGGCGGGCACCAGGCGGAAGGCCGGGTGCGAGGCCAGGAAACCGCGCACGATGCCTTCGTTCTCGGCCTCCAGCACGCTGCAGGTCGCGTAGACCACGCGCCCGCCCACCTTCACCAGGCGCGCGGCGGATTCGAGAATGGCCGCCTGCTTGACGGTCAGCTCCAGCACCGATTGTGGCGACTGGCGCCATTTCAGGTCCGGATTGCGCCGCAGCGTGCCCAGGCCGCTGCAGGGCGCATCCACCAGTACGCGGTCGATCTTGCCGGCCAGGCGCTTGATCTTGGCGTCGTGCTCGGAGTCGATCAGCACGGGGTGCACGTTGGACAACCCACTGCGCGCCAGGCGCGGCTTGAGGTTGGACAGGCGCTTCTCGGACACGTCGAACGCATAGAGGCGGCCGGTGGAGCGCATCAGCGCACCCAGGGCGAGCGTCTTGCCACCCGCGCCCGCGCAGAAATCGACCACCATCTCGCCGCGCTTGGGCGCGACCAGGTTGCACAGCAGCTGGCTGCCTTCGTCCTGCACTTCGACCAGGCCGTTGACGAACAGCGGCAACTGGTTAAGCGCCGGCTTGCCGGCCAGGCGGATGCCGGACGGCGCCATCGGCGTCAACTCGGCCTTCAGCCCCGCGGCGGTCAGTTCGGCCAGCGCGGCCTCCTGCGTGGTCTTGACCAGGTTGGCGCGCAGGTCCAGCGGCGCCGGGCGCAGCCAGGCATCGCCCAGCGCTTCGACAAAGGCTTCGTCGTGGCGCGCGGCCAGCTGGTCGAACAGCCATTCGGGCAGGTTGGCGCGCACGCGCGGCGCCAGGCTGGAACGCTCGATCGTGGTCAGGCGATCGAGCCACTCGCCCTCTTCCGGCAGCAAGAACGGCGTCAGTACGTCGCGGCCCAGTGTGGCGGCCAGGCCCAGCAAGGCCAGGCGGCGCTGCGAAGCACCCGTGCCGCTGGCGGCGAACTGCGCAAACTCCACGCGCCGGCGCAGCACGGCAAACACGGCCTCGGCGATGATGCCGCGTTCGCGATGCCCCAGCTTGGGGTTTTCGCGGAAGTAGTAGCTCACCACCACATCGGACGGGCGCGTGAACATCAGCACCTTGCCCAGCAGGCGGTCAATATGCTGGATATGGACGGCATGCAGCCCGCCATGCGGCCCGCGGCCTTGCTGCGGGGCCTGGCCGTCGTTCGCATCGCGCGAGCGCGACAGGCGGATGGGCGTGCCCTTGTGGTCTTTGTTCTTGTTGCGGACGGGCTGGCGGGCCCCTGCGGTATTGCGGCTCATGACTGCACCTCCGTAGCGGCAGCAAAGGCCGTAAACAGCTGGGATTCGGGTGGTTCGACCCGGACTACGCCGGCATGCACTTGCAGCCGGTCCTCGATAAACCAGCGCACAGCGCGCGGGTAGATAACGTGTTCGCACGGCAACAGGCGTGTGGCCAGGCTCTCGGGCGTGTCGTCGGGCAGCACGTCAAGCGCGGCCTGGACGATAACGGGGCCGTGATCGAGCTCGGGCGTGACGAAATGCACGCTGGCGCCGTGGACCTTGACGCCGGCCTCGATGGCTTGCCGGTGCGTATGCAGCCCCGGAAAGCACGGCAGCAGCGACGGATGGATATTCAGCATGCGCCCGGCGTACTTGTCGACGAAGCCCGGCGTCAGGATGCGCATGAACCCGGCCAGCACCACCAGGTCCGGCGCGAAAGCGTCGATGGCAGCGGCGAGCGCAGCGTCAAAAGTGGCGCGATCATCATATAGCGTGTGGTCCACCACGCCGGTAGCCACGCCGTGGCCGGCGGCGAACTTCAGACCTTCGGCGTCTGGCCGGTTGGACAAGACCGCCGCTACGCGCGCCGGCCAGCCTTCGGCGGCGCAGGCGCTGACGATGGCTTCCATGTTGGAGCCTCGCCCAGAAATCAGGATAACGATATTTTTCATCGCGCAATTCTACCAAGCCGGGGCCAGTACACGACCAAAGCGAGCGCATTAGGCACTTAAAACACGCGAAACCCTCCCCGCGGCGCCATTTCGCATGGCCTATACGCAACGTGAACCCGCGTCCGGTGGATTGTGACGCCTCGCCCGCTCTGCTAGAGTGGCTGCTATCGTCCACGCGCAGTCCGTTAACTCGGCTTCAAGTGACAACAAGGACGAACTGGGAAATTAGACGGGAAATCGCATGTCGAACGCTGCACCGACCTTGTTGGTGGTCGATGATCATCCTATGGCCTTGTCCGGCACTACCGCGTTTTTGGCGGAAGTGATGCCCGACGTTGCCGTCCATGCTGCCGGAAGCGCCAAAGAAGCGTTGAATACCTTGCAGCAAGGACTCAGGCCTGACATCGTGCTGCTGGATATCTGGCTGACCGATGGTACCGGCTTCGACGCCATGCAGGCGCTCAAGACACTGGTACCTTCCGCTCGCTTTATTTTCATGTCGGCCGAGGCCACGCCGGAAATCGTGGGCCGCGCGCGCGCGCTTGCCGCCTGTGGCTTCGTCGGCAAGCACCTGGACGCCAACGCATTCACCGCCGCCGTGCGCAAGGTGCTGGCAGGCGACACCTCCTTCCCGTCGGACGAAGCGCTCAATGGCCGTGCTCAATCCTTCGGGCCGGCGCACGGCATTCCGGTCACGCCGGCGGAACTCGGCCTGACCCCGCGCCAGGGCTCGGTGCTGGCGCTGGTGCTCGAAGGCCTGCCCAACAAGGTCATCGCGCGGCGGCTCGGCCTGACGGAAAACACCGTCAAGGAACATGTCTCGGCCATCCTCCAGCGGCTAGGCGTGCGCACCCGCATGCAGGTCATGTCGCGCATGGAGCGATTCCGCCTGCGCCAGTAACGCGCACCGGCAACGCCAGCTGCTCCCTGGGCAGACGGCGAACAAAAAAGATGGGCCAGCGTGTCATGCGCCGGCCCATTTTTTATGCCTTCGCCGCTCAGGCGGGCCGCAGCCAGCGCCGCAGCAACAGCCTCAGTGCAGCGGGGTCGACCGGCTTGGGCAGCACGAAGTAGCCTGCCTCCTCGGCCGCCGCCAGCGCGTCGGACTTCAGGTCGCCCGACAAGAGCGCGCTGCGCGCCTGCGGCTGCGTGTTCTGCCAGCGTTCCAGCAGGTCCAGTCCGTTTTCGCTGCCGGGCAGGCGCAGGTCGCAGAAGATGATGTCCGGCTTGAGCCCCTGGAGGAACAGGCGGTCGGCATCGGCGCCGTGCGCGGCGCAGGCAACCTGGATGCCCCATGCCTCCATCAGCGCAATCCATGCCTTGCGGATCTGAGTGTCGTCGTCGACCACCAGCACGGTGCCGCGCAGGTGGTCGGGCTTGGCGTCCTCGGCCAGCGCGTTGGCCCGCACGGCACGGATGGTTGCCACGGTCTCGGCCGCCACCGGCGCCAGCGAGAACCAGAACACCGACCCCCGGCCCGGCACGGAGCGCACGCCGTAGGTGCCGCGCATCAGCCGCACGCATTCCTTGAAGATCGCCAGCCCGAGTCCCAGGCCCTGGGACGGGTCGCGCTGCGGGTTGTGCACCTGGTAATACGGCGAGAAGATGTCCGGCAGATGCTCGGGCGTAATCCCGGCTCCGGTGTCCCACACCTCCACGCGGATATGCTTGCGGCGCTCGCGCGCGGTCACCAGCACGCCGCCGCGCCGGGTATAGCGCAGGGCGTTCTGCACAAGATTGAACAGCGCGCGGCGCAGCAGCACCGGCTCGGCCATGGCGTACAGCTCTTCGGGCACGCGCGGGGTCAGGGTCAGGCCGCTTTCCCGCGCGTCGGCGGCAAACTGGCTCATGACCTCGCTGATCAGGTGGCTGAGCTCGCACGGCTCCAGCGTGGGCAGCACCTTGCGGCCCTCGAGCTTGGACAGGTCCAGCAGCGAGCGGAACAACAGGTCGATGGTCTGGGTGCCGGCGGCTACCTGCTCCACCAGCGGATGGAGCGACGATGACTTGTTGCGGGCACGCAGCGCCTCCACCAGCATCACCAGCGCGTGCACCGGCTGGCGAAGGTCATGGCTCGCGGCGGCCAGGAAGCGCGACTTTTCCTCGCTGGCATGCAGTGCCCTCTCCTTCTCCTCCTGGAATTGCTTGGCCAGCCTGCGGCTGTCGCTTTCCAGCTGGATGGCCCGCACCAGCGTGCGCTGCAGGTTCAGGGCATGGCGCGTGAGCATGATGGCGTAGACCACCAGCAGCAATTGCACATAGGTGCCATGGCCCGGGAAGGCGTACTCGGCCAGCAGGATGTTGGGTACCAGGATCGGGATACCGGCGTAGACCAGATTGGAGGGCACCGGCGACTGCGCGGTAACGCCGCCCGCCAGCACGCCAAGCGCCAGCAGGTACAGCACGCTGGAAAAGACGGTGGAGCCGGTATAGAGATGCAGCAGCGCGGAGCTGCCCCAGGTCAGCCCGGTCAGGAAGGCCATCGCGCGCATATTGGCCCACCATTTGCGCGTGTGCGCCGAGCGGCTCATGGTGGCGCAATCGCGCAGGTAGCCGAAGTAGAACCAGCAGGTGGCCGCGGTCAGCACCAGCATGACGCCGCACCAGCCCACCAGGGCACTTTGGTCTGCGGCCGACCAGAAGGCGATCGCGGTCAAAGCCGGAAGCACCACCGAGGCGACGATGGCGGTGGGGGAGACGCGATGGATGGTCGCCAGCAGCTTGGCCCGCGTTTCGGTATCGAGCGGAGGCCCTGGCGGCGGCAGGATTCGGTTTAGCAGCGCGTTCAAAGGAGGGCTGGGGGGCAGCGAGTGCAATCCGCCATATCATGCCGCCTTTTGGGGCGCAACGCCACGGCGATGAGTCGATCCGTGCACAAAAACGCCAGTCCGGGCATGACGGCCACCGCCGCCGGGCCAAACTTGTCCACCATTCGCCTTATAATGCTCGCTTTATCCAAACGCTTGTTGCCGTCCTCGTGAAAGTCTTCCGTGGCCTGCCCAACGCCGAAAGCCGGGCGCCTTGCGCCCTCACCATCGGCAATTTTGACGGTGTGCACCGCGGCCACCAGTCGCTGCTCGCGCGCGCGCGCGCTGCGGCGGATGCACGCGGGCTACCGCTATGCGTGATGACATTCGAGCCGCATCCGCGCGAATTCTTCACGCCGGACAAGGCGCCAACGCGCATTGCGCTGCTGCGCGACAAGCTGGAAAGCCTGCGCCGCAACGGTGTCGATCGTGTTGTCGTTGAGCACTTCAACGCACACTTTGCCGCGCAGTCCCCGCAAGCATTCGTCGAGAACGTGCTCTGGCACGGCCTGCACACGCGCTGGCTGCTGGTCGGCGACGACTTCCGCTTCGGTGCCAGGCGCGCCGGCGATTTTGCCTATCTGCAACAGGCCGGCGCACAGTTCGGCTTCGACGTGGAGCAGATGGGCTCGGTCTCCGAAGGCGGCGTGCGCATCTCCAGTTCCGCCGTGCGGCAGGCGCTGGGCGATGGTGATCTCGAACACGCGCGCCGCCTGCTTGGCCATGGCTATGCCATCAGCGGGCATGTGGTCCACGGCCGCAAGCTCGGTCGCGACCTGGGCTTTCCCACCATCAACCTGCGTATTTCCCACAAGCGGCCGGCAGTCAGCGGCATCTTCGTCGTGCAGGTGCATGGACTGGCAGAGCACGCCATACCGGGCGTGGCCAGCATCGGCGTGCGCCCGACCATCGAAGATGCCGGCCGGGTGCTGCTGGAAGTGCACCTGTTCGACTTCAAGCAGAACGTCTACGGCAAGCTGGTGCGGGTCGAGTTCATGAAGAAACTGCGCGACGAAGCCCGGTTCGATGGCCTGGAGGCGCTGACCGCCGCCATTGCCAAGGACAGCGCGGACGCGCGCGCCTTCTTCGGCCTGACAGTGCCGGTCTCGGCCGAGGGCACGCTCCCGGCCGCGGGCAGCCGCGACTTCGCCACCTCCGCCACCGACCGAATTAGCTAGCGCCCCGTTCCCGCGCGGCGGGACCCGGGTCGCTACCCCAACCCGAAGCCAGCCCGCGGCACCCTCCGCAGCCGGTCCACGCCGTACCGCGCGCCCGCACCCAGCAGAGCTGGTGCCGCGCGCCAACCGAATTGCCCCGAGAATCGACATGTCCAACGACAAACGCGCCAAGCCCGAAAAAAGCAAGTACCCGGTCAACCTGCTCGAGACCCCCTTCCCGATGCGCGGCGACCTGCCCAAGCGCGAGCCGTTGTGGGTCAAGCAATGGCAGGACAAGCAGCTCTACAAGAAGATCCGGGCCGCTCGCAAGGGCGCCAAGAAGTTCATCCTGCACGACGGCCCCCCGTATGCCAACGGTGACATCCACATCGGCCATGCGGTCAACAAGGTCCTCAAGGACATGATCGTCAAGGCGCGCGGCCTGACCGGGCTGGACGCCGTCTATGTGCCGGGCTGGGACTGCCACGGCATGCCGATCGAGATCCAGATCGAAAAGCAGTTCGGCAAGGGCCTGCCGGTGCAGGAAGTGCAATCGCGCGCCCGAGCCTACGCCACCGAGCAGATTGCCCGCCAGAAGCTGGACTTCGAGCGCCTGGGCGTGCTGGGTGACTGGGAACATCCCTACATGACCATGAACTTCAGCAACGAAGCCGACGAGCTGCGCGCGCTGAGCAAGATCATGGAAAAGGGCTACGTGTTCCGCGGCCTGAAGCCAGTGAACTGGTGCTTCGACTGCGGCTCGGCGCTGGCCGAGGCCGAGGTCGAGTACAAGGACAAGACCGATCTGTCCATCGACGTGGGCTTCCCCTTCGCCGAAACCGACAAGCTGGCCCATGCCTTCAAACTGCCGGCCGAACAGCTCGCCGCCAAGCCGGGCTGGGTGGTGATCTGGACCACCACGCCCTGGACCATCCCGTCCAACCAGGCGCTGAACATGCACCCGGAAGTCGAGTACGCGCTGGTCGATACCTCGCGCGGCTTCCTGATCCTGGCCACCGAACGCGTCGAAGAGCAGCTCAAGATCTACGAACTGGAAGGCAAGGTGCTGGCCACCACCACCGGCGCAGCGCTGTCGGAGATCCGCTTCCACCACCCGCTGTCCAAGATGGACGCGGGCTACGACCGCCTGTCGCCGATCTACCTGGGCGACTACGTCACCACCGATACCGGCACCGGCATCGTGCACTCGGCGCCGGCCTACGGCGTGGAGGATTTCCAGTCGTGCAAGGCGCACGGCATGAACGACAAGGACATCATCAGCCCGGTCATGGGCGACGGCGTCTATGCCAGCACGCTGCCGCTGTTCGGCGGCCAGAAGATCTGGGACGCCAACCCCAAGATCGTCGAAGTGCTGAAGGCCTCGGGCAACCTGTTCAATTCGCACAAGTACACCCACAGCTACATGCACTGCTGGCGCCACAAGACGCCGATCATCTACCGCGCCACCTCGCAGTGGTTCGCGGGCATGGACGTGGATCCGGTCAATGAAGACGGCACCAACGGCCCGACCCTGCGCGAAACCGCGCTCGCCGGCATCGAGGCAACCGAGTTCTACCCGGCGTGGGGCAAGCAGCGACTGCACAACATGATCGCCAACCGGCCCGACTGGACCCTGTCGCGCCAGCGCCAGTGGGGCGTGCCGATGGCCTTCTTCCTGCACAAGGAAACCGGCGCGCTGCACCCGCGCACGCCCGAATTGCTGGAGGCAATCGCCAAGCGCGTGGAAGTGCACGGCATCGAAGCCTGGCAGGCGCTCGATCCCAAGGAACTGCTGGGCGAAGAAGCCGCCATGTACGAGAAGAACCGCGACACGCTCGACGTGTGGTTCGACTCAGGCACCACGCACTGGACCGTGATCCGAGGCTCCCACCGCGAAGACCTGTACGACGCATCGGCCGACCTGCCCGACGGCCGCCTGGCTGACCTGTACCTGGAAGGCTCGGACCAGCATCGCGGCTGGTTCCATTCGTCGCTGCTGACCGCCTCGATGCTGTATGGCAAGCCGCCCTACAAGGCGCTGCTGACCCACGGCTTCACGGTGGACGGCGAAGGCCGCAAGATGTCGAAGTCGGTCGGCAACACGGTATCGCCGCAGGACGTATCGAACAAGATGGGCGCCGAGATCATCCGCCTGTGGGTGGCCTCGACCGATTACTCCGGCGAACTGTCGATCTCCGACGAGATCCTGAAGCGCGTGGTGGAAGGCTATCGCCGCATCCGCAACACGCTGCGCTTCCTGCTGGCCAACCTGGCCGACTACGACCACGCGCAGCACGCGCTGCCGGCGTCGGAATGGCTGGAAATCGACCGCTACGCGGTGGCTCTGACGGGGCGCCTGCAACAGGAAATCCTGTCGCACTACGATGGCTACGAGTTCCACCCGGTGGTCGCCAAGCTGCAGACCTTCTGCTCGGAAGACCTGGGGGGCTTCTACCTGGACGTGCTGAAGGACCGCCTCTACACCACCGCGGCCAACGCGAAGGAACGCCGCGCCGCGCAGAACGCCGTGTACCACATCACCCAGGCGATGCTGCACTGGATGGCACCGTTCCTGTCGTTCACGGCGGAAGAAGCCTGGCAGATCTTCGGCCATGGCACCGAGCACACCGACACCATCTTCACCAGCACCTACTACGACGTGCCGGCGATCGACCAGGCCGACGACCTGTTGCAGAAGTGGCACGTGATCCGCGAAGCCCGCGCCGAAGTCACCAAGCAGCTCGAAGCGGTGCGCGTGGACGGCGAGATCGGTTCCTCACTGCAAGCCGAAGTCACCATCCAGGCCGGCGGCCCGGTGCTGGCCGCGCTGCAGAGCCTGTCCGACGACCTGCGCTTCGTGCTGCTGACGTCCGCTGCCAAGGTAGCCCCGGCGCCGGAAGGCGGCGACCTGCTGGTTACCGTGACGCCGTCGGTGCACGCCAAGTGCGAGCGTTGCTGGCACTACCGTGCCGACGTTGGCCGCGACCCGGCCCACCCCACCCTTTGCGGCCGCTGTGACAGCAACCTGTTCGGCGCCGGTGAACACAGGAGCCACGCCTGATGGCCGCCACCACCACGCGCACCACGCGCGGCACCAAACGCGCCGGCAGCAAGGGCACCAAAGGCAGCAACGCCACCCCGCTACTGTGGATGGCGTTCGCCCTGCTGGTGATCGTGCTGGACCAGTTCTTCAAGATCATCATCGTGCGGACCTTCGCCTACGGCGAATCCCGTCCGGTGACGCGCTTCTTCAACCTGGTGCTGGTCTATAACAAGGGCGCCGCTTTCAGCTTCCTGGCGGATGCCGGCGGCTGGCAGCGCTGGTTCTTCACCGGCCTTGGCGTGGTGGTGGGGCTGTTCATCATCTGGATGTTGTACCGCCATACCGGGCAGCGCCTGTTCTGCTTTGCGATCTCGCTGATCCTTGGCGGCGCCATCGGCAATGTGGTGGACCGCGTGGTGTACGGCCATGTGGTCGACTTCCTCGACTTCTATGTGCGCAACTACCACTGGCCGGCCTTCAACGTGGCGGACTGCGCCATCACGGTGGGCGCTGTGCTGCTGATCGTGGACGAACTGCGCCGTGTTCGCCGGCACTGAGGCTACGCCGGCATTCGAACCGCGCCCGCGTCATGCGGGCGTTTTTCATGGTGCTGCCTGACTGGCAGGATGGCAGCGCCGCCAACGCGCGCGCGGGCAAGCCGGTATTATTGACGTTTCTCCGGCGCGGGGACGGCAAGCGCTGCCGCCCGCCGCGACAACCGGACAACCACTTCAAGCGAAGAGCATATCCATGGATCTGCGAGGCAAGCATCTCGTCCTTGGCCTGACCGGCGGCATCGCCTGCTATAAATCGGCCGAACTGGTCCGCCTGCTGACCAAGGCCGGCGCCACCGTGCAGGTGGTCATGACCGAAGGCGCGACCCAATTCATCACGCCGGTGACCATGCAGGCACTCTCCGGGCGCACTGTCTTCACCTCCCAGTGGGACGCACGCGTGGGCAACAACATGGCCCATATCGATCTCTCGCGCGAAGCCGACGCCATCGTGGTCGCGCCCGCTTCCACCGATTTCCTCGCCAAGCTGACGCACGGCCTGTGCGACGACCTGCTGACCACCCTGTGCATCGCCCGCAACTGTCCGTTGCTGGTGGCACCGGCCATGAACCTGCAGATGTGGCAGGCGCCCGCCACGCAGCGCAACGCCGCGCAGTTGCGCAAGGACGGCGTAACCCTGCTGGGCCCCGGCAGCGGCGATCAGGCGTGCGGCGAAGTCGGTGACGGCCGCATGCTGGAGCCCTCGGAACTGCTTGCCGACATCATCGCGTTCTTCCAACCCAAGCCCTTGGCCGGGCGGCGTGTGGTCATCACGGCCGGGCCCACCTTTGAAGCCATCGACCCGGTGCGCGGCATTACCAACCGTTCCTCTGGCAAGATGGGCTTTGCCATCGCGCGCGCGGCCCGCGAGGCCGGTGCCGACGTGGTGCTGGTGGCCGGCCCGACGGGGCTGCCCACGCCGCGCGGCGTGGCTCGCACCGACGTGGAAAGCGCGCAGCAGATGCACGATGCGGTGATGGCGGGCTTGCCAGGCGCCGATGTGTTTATTGCGGTCGCGGCCGTGGCCGACTGGCGTCCCGCCGAAGTCGCCAGCCAGAAGCTGAAGAAGGCCAACGATAGCGACACGCCGACGCTGCACTTCGTGCAGAACCCCGACATCCTCGCCGCCGTGGCCGCAAAGCCGAACGCGCCCTATTGCGTGGGCTTTGCCGCCGAGAGCGAAAAGCTCGAGCAATATGGCGAGCAAAAGCGCCAGCGCAAGAACGTGCCGCTGCTGGTGGGCAATATCGGCCACAACACGTTTGGCATGGACGACAACGAGATCGTGCTGTTCGATGCCCAAGGCATGACCCGCCTGCCGCGCGCCGACAAGCTGACGCTGGCGCGCGATCTGGTCGCGGCCATCGCCCAGCGCGTGCCCGCGCGCCGTTGATTCCAAGCGCCCAGCCCCCCGAACATCACCTGGCCCCGACCTTCGATATGTCCGCAAGCAAACCCAGACTGCGCCTCTCGGTACTCGACCAAAGCCCGGTCATCGCCGGCCATCATGCGCGCGACGCGCTGGCCGCCACCGTGGAGCTGGCGCAGGCCGCCGAAGCGCTGGGCTACACCCGCTATTGGTGCGCCGAGCACCACGGGCTGCGCGGCGTGTGCAATCCGGCGCCTGAAGTCATGCTGGCGCGCTTGGGCAGCGTGACCAAGCGCATCCGGCTGGGCTCGGGCGGCGTCATGCTGCCTTACTACAGCCCCTTCAAAGTGGCGGAGCAGTTCCGCATGCTGGAGGGCCTGTTCCCGGGCCGCATCGATCTTGGCGTGGGGCGCGCGCCGGGCGGCGACATGCGGACCGCGCAGGCGGTGGCCATGGGCCAGTACAACCGGGGCGACCAGTTCGAGGAGCAAGTGCGGGACCTGTCCTGGCTGTTCCGTGGCGAGCTGCCGCCCGGCCATATCGCCGAGGGCGTTGTGCTGCAACCCGAGATCGATACGCGGCCGCAGCTGTGGGTGCTGGGCTCCAGCGACTTCGGCGGCGCCCTGGCGGCGCGCCTGGGGCTGCGCTTTGCCTTTGCCCACTTTATCAATCCGCATGTGGGGCACGCCGTCGCACAGCAGTACCGCCGCGATTTCGAGGCGGGCTATGACGAGCAGCCTTATAGCGCGGCGGCGATCTTCGTGATCTGCGCTGACACCGAGGCCGAGGCGGCGGAGCTGGAGCGCGCCGTGGACCTGCGCCGGCTGCAGATGGCCTATGGCGTCAACGCGCCGATCCCCTCGCTCGCGCAGGCCGCGCAGCACGAGCTCAGCGAGCGCGACCGGCTGATCGTCGAGCGCGAGCGCCCCCGCACCATTTGCGGCACGCCCGAGCAAGTGGCGCAGCGCATGCTGGCTTTGCGCGATCACTTCCTCGCCGACGAACTGGTAGTGCTGAGCGTGGCCGCCAGCTACGCGGCGCGGCTGCGCACCTACGAGTTGCTGGCGCAGGCGTTCGACCTGTCGGGCGAGTGAGGGCGAGTGAGGCACAACCAGGGGGCGACCAGGCTCGGCTATCATCTCGGGTTGCCAACGTTTTGTTGTTTTGTTTTAGTTTTCCCGAGACCGACCAGCCATGACATTCGAAGCCAACCCCACCGTCGAAATCAAGGTGCTTGACGCACGCCTGCATGAATGGGGCCTGCCGGCTTACCAGAGCGATATGGCTGCGGCGATCGACCTGCACGCCTGCCTGGACGCCGCGCTCACCATCGAGCCGGGCACGCCGGCGCAACTGGTGCCTGCCGGCATCTCCGTGCACATGGGCAACCCCTACATGGCAGCCACCATCGCGCCGCGCTCGGGCCTGGGCCACAAGAAAGGGCTGGTACTGGGCAACTCGATCGGCGTGATCGACGCCGACTACCAAGGCCCTATCATGGTGAGCGTGTGGAACCGCAATGCGCCCGGCACCGAGCCGATCGTGATCCAGCCCGGCGAGCGCATCGCGCAGATGATGTTCGTGCCGGTGCTGCGGCCCGTGTTCAAGACGGTTGAAACCTTCTCCGAAGACACCGCGCGGGGCGCCGGCGGCTTCGGCTCAACCGGCGTGCATCACGCCAAGAGCGGCAGCTAAGCGGGAAGGGAAAAAGACGGCGCGCTCGACGCTACTGCCTTAGCGCGCCTGCTCGAACAGCAGCGCCACGCCGCCGGCCAGAGAGGCGGGAATCAGGCTCTCATCGGGCCCCAGGTCGAGCGCCTCGACGCGCGCCTCGCGCCAGCCGCGGCGGGCCGCGGCCAGGTCGCTGGTGCGCAGCCTGATGGCGGCGTACCCCGGCACGGCGCGGCGCACATGCTCGGTGCCGGTCGCAGCGGCAAGCGCCTGCGGCGTGGTCACCACCAGCGTGGCGCCATCCAGCGCCAGGCTGCAGATGTGATCGCTCAGTTGCGTCATCTCGCCGCCGGTCAGTTCGGCGTAGGCACGCCCGGCAGCCTCCACCAGGGACGGCGCCACCACCAGGAACATCGTAGCAATGCCCACAGCGCCGTTGGCATGCGTAGTCCATTCGGGACGCCACAGCAGCTCCGGCGTGCGGTGTTCGCAGATGAAAAAGCGCGCGCCCGGCGCATCGTCGATCGCGGCGACGCGGAAGGTCGCGGGATGCTCCGTGCCATCGTCCAGCCGCACCGGCCGCGAGAACTCGATCGGGTCCGAAGTGTGCCAGCCGCCACCGCGCAGCTGTGCCGCAGCGGTGAACGTATCACTGCTCTTGCACGACAGCCCCGCGCAGCCGCCCCCGGCCTCCTGCGCATCCCAGTAATACTGCCGCGTCGGGCTTGGCGCGGTGACATGCAACAGCTCGAGATAGTCGCGCGTCAGCATGACGCAATGGTTCTGCGAGCCGAGCGTGTGGTAACCGCGCGGCGTCAGCGTGAAGCCAAACCCGCGCCAGGCTTGCGCCGCGGCGTCAAGGTCGGGACACACCATCACAGCGTGGTCTAGCGGTTCCATCGTCATCGCACCCTCTCGCTTCAATCGAACTGGATATTGGCCTTGCGCGCCACTGCCTGCCATTTGTCGTGCTCGTGGCGCACCAGGCTGGCCAGCTCGGCGGGGCTGCCGCCGACGATCTCGAAACCCTGCATGGCCAGCGCATCCACCACGCGCTGCTGCCGCAACGACTGAACCAAGGCATCGTGCAGGCGCGCAACGGTCGGCTCCGGCAACCCGGCCGGGCCAAACACACCGATCCATGAATAGGCTTCGAATCCGCGATAGCCTTGCTCGGCCACGGTTGGCAACTGCGGGAACTGGCGCAGGCGGGTGGTGCCGGTCACGCCGAGCAGCTTGATCGTCTTGGCAGCCACATGCGCCTGCACCGCCGCGTAACTGGAGAAAAATACGTCGACTTCATTGGACAGAACAGCCTGCACCGCCGGGCCGCCACCTTTGTACGGCACGTGGAGAAAGCGCACCCCGGCCTCGGTCGCCAGCGCCTCGGCGGCAAGCTGGTTAAGGCTGCCGATGCCGGAAGACGCGTAGCGGACGCTCTCCGGCTTTTGCCGCGCCATGGCGACCAACTCCTTCACGTTGGACGCGGGCAACGACGGGTTGGCCGCGATCACCAGCGGAAATCGCACCAGTTGCGAGATCGGCGTGAAGTCGCGGAAGGTATCGTAGGGCAGGTTCTTGTAAGCAAACGGGTTGATGGCATGGGTGTCGAACGCCATCAGCAGCGTACTGCCGTCCGGCTTGGCCCGGGCCACGGTGCTCGAAGCAATCAGGCCACCGGCGCCTGGCTTGTTGTCGATCACCACCGTCTGGCCGAGTCCGCTTTTCAGGCCGGGCTGCAGCTGGCGTGCGACGATATCGACGCTGCCCCCGGGAGGGAACGGCAACACCATGGCGATCGGACGGCCGGACGCGCCTGTCGTGGCATCGCCACCCAAGGCAGCCAGGCCAGGCACGGGAATCAGGGGCATCGCGCCAAATGGCAACGATTTGAGCAGCAGGCGGCGCAGCCGCGAGCGTTGGGATTGGGACATCGGGTACTCAGACGGATGACGGGCGCACAGCTGCGGTGCGCAGCCGAACCCGGCCAAAACAAAAAGGGCGGCATCGCTGCCGCCCTGTATTTTGCCCGAGGATAGCACGAATTGCAGGCAAGGTCCGCTCTGCCTGCCCCCCGCGCGTTGCCCTAGACTTCCGCTTTCTCGTTTTCCGGCGCTTCCGGCGGTTCCGCGGCAGCCTCGGCAAAGTCCAGCTTGATCTGGTCCTGCTCGTCGAGATCCACCACCACCCGGCCACCGGACACCAGCTTGCCGAACAGGAGTTCGTCAGCCAGCGCCTTGCGGATCAGGTCCTGGATCAGGCGCTGCATCGGCCGCGCGCCCATCAGCGGGTCGAAACCCTTCTTGGCGAGGAACTTGCGCAGGTGGTCGCTGAAGCTGGCTTCCACCTTCTTCTCGTGAAGCTGCTCCTCAAGCTGCATCAGGAACTTGTCGACCACGCGGAGGATGATTTCCTCGTCGAGCGAGCGGAAGCTGATGATGGCATCCAGCCGGTTACGGAACTCCGGCGTGAACATGCGCTTGATGTCGACCATCTCGTCGCCCTGCTCGCGCGAGGACGTGAAGCCGATGGTGGCGCGGTTCATGGTTTCCGCTCCCGCATTGGTGGTCATGATGATGATCACGTTGCGGAAGTCAGCGCGGCGGCCATTGTTATCGGTCAGCGCGCCATGGTCCATCACCTGCAGCAGGATATTGAAAATATCCGGATGCGCCTTCTCGATTTCGTCCAGCAGCAGCACGCAGTGCGGCTTCTTGGTGACGGCCTCGGTCAGCAGGCCGCCCTGGTCAAAGCCCACATATCCCGGCGGCGCGCCGATCAGCCGGCTCACCGCATGGCGTTCCATGTATTCGGACATGTCGAAGCGCAGCAGCTCGATGCCCATGATGAAGGCAAGCTGCTTGGCCACTTCGGTCTTGCCCACCCCGGTCGGGCCGGAGAACAGGAAGGAGCCGATCGGCTTGTCCGTCTTGCCCAGGCCGGCACGCGACATCTTGATGGCCGAAGCCAGCGCCTCGATGGCCGGCTCCTGGCCGAACACCACCGATTTCAGGTCACGATCCAGGGTCTGCAGCTTGCTGCGGTCATCCTGATTGACGCTCTGCGGCGGGATGCGCGCGATACGCGAAACGATGTCCTCGATCTCGCCCTTGCCGATGGTCTTCTTCTGCTTGGACTTGGGCAGGATGCGTTGGGCCGCACCAGCCTCATCAATCACATCGATGGCCTTGTCCGGCAGGTGGCGGTCGGTGATGAAGCGCGCCGACAACTCGGCCGCCGCAGTCAGCGCCGCAGCCGCGTACTTGACGCCATGGTGCTCTTCGAAGCGCGACTTCAGGCCGCGCAGGATCTGCACGGTCTGGTCGACCGACGGCTCCACCACGTCAATCTTCTGGAAACGGCGCGACAGGGCCGCGTCCTTCTCGAAGATGCCTCGGTATTCGGTGAAGGTGGTCGCGCCGATGCACTTGAGCTGGCCCGACGACAGTGCCGGCTTGAGCAAGTTGCTGGCGTCCAGCGTCCCGCCCGAAGCGGCGCCCGCGCCGATCAGCGTGTGGATCTCGTCGATGAACAGGATCGCGTTCGGATTGTCCTTGAGCGACTTGAGCACGCCCTTGAGGCGCTGCTCGAAGTCCCCGCGGTACTTGGTGCCGGCCAGCAGCGCGCCCATGTCGAGCGAGTACACGACCGCCTTCTCGAGGATGTCGGGCACTTCGTTCTTGGTGATGCGCCAAGCCAGGCCTTCGGCGATCGCTGTCTTGCCGACGCCCGCCTCGCCCACCAGCAACGGGTTGTTCTTGCGCCGGCGGCACAGCACCTGGACCACCCGCTCAACCTCGCTCTCGCGGCCGATCAGCGGATCGATCTTGCCGGCCTTGGCCAGCGTGTTCAGGTTCTGGGTGAACTGCTCGAGCGGACTCTCCTTGCCATCACCGCCTTCGCCCTCGGCCGTGCCGTCGCCATGCTTGGCAGGCTCGGCCTGGTCCTTGCGGATGCCATGGCTGATGAAATTGACCACATCCAGCCGGGTCACGCCCTGCTGCTGGAGGTAGTACACCGCGTGCGAGTCCTTCTCGCCAAAGATCGCCACCAGGACATTGGCCCCGGTCACTTCCTTCTTGCCGTTGGAAGTGGACTGGACATGCATGATGGCGCGCTGGATAACGCGCTGGAAGCCCAGCGTTGGCTGGGTATCCACCTCGTCGGTACCAGGCACCACGGGCGTGTTGTCCGCGATGAAGTTCTTCAGACTGGTGCGCAAATCCTCAATATTGGCTGCGCAGGCGCGCAAGACTTCCGCTGCCGTGGGGTTGTCAAGCAACGCCAGTAGCAGGTGCTCCACGGTTATAAACTCGTGGCGTGCCTGCCGGGCTTCAACAAACGCCATGTGCAGGCTGACTTCCAATTCTTGCGCAATCATGCTTCCTCCATCACGCACTGCAACGGATGACCCGCCTGCCGTGCGTGGGTTGACACCAGCTCGACCTTCGTTGCCGCGATATCCCTGGTATAGATGCCGCAGACCCCCTTACCCTCCCGGTGGACGGTCAACATGATCTGCGTTGCCGTCTCCCGGTCCCTGCTGAAATACTGCTGCAGGATCATCACGACGAACTCCATCGGGGTGAAGTCGTCATTCAGCAGCAACACCTTGTACATGGCGGGCGGTTTGAGCGCCTGCTCTTTCCGCTCCAGTACGGTGCCTGCTTCGCGTTGTGGGACATTTGCCAGCCGTGTAGCCATGGCTTTATTCTAACCCTTACGCACAACTCTGCAATTTGGGGAAAAGACACCGGATTCAAGAGGCCGATGCAGCGGCCATCCAGACTCCGTGGACGCCGAAGGCATCCGGGTTCACTCGTGGGTCAACTGAACGGGAGGGCGCACGCCTTCGCGGTGCGCCCTTTCCCTCCAAAATACCATCTACAGCCGTTCCTTTCCCGCCACACCCTACCGGGAGTGGGGAATCTGCCAACTTGACAGTGCGCAGGTTTGACAGAAGAATCGTTCGCACATTCACGTCTGGTTACGCGAGCCAAGCAATCATCCGGACTGAGTGATCCGTGAGCAGGGAGGCCCACGAATCCAGCGGCGGCGAGTCAGCACATCAAACTGGCCACCACGCGGTGCCCGCACAGTCGTGCCTTTGCGCCCGACCCGGTTCCATCCGGGCAGCGCGCAGGAACACTAGCCGGGCACCCGCTGGCCGCGGCGCTTTCCCCCGCTCGTATCTTGCTTTTTTTGTTGGGGGAGTTTATGGCAAGCGGTATCGTCAAATGGTTCAATGACGCCAAGGGCTTTGGGTTCATCAAGCCGGACGACGGCGAAGAAGAACTGTTTGCGCACTTTTCGGCCATCCAGATGAATGGCTTCAAGACCCTGAAAGAGGGTCAGCGCGTATCCTTCGAAATCATCCAGGGCCCCAAGGGCAAACAAGCCACCAATATCCAGGATCACGCCTGAGGATTCGGTGCGCGGCCGCACCAGCCGGTAGAGCTTGAGGCGGCCACGACAGGATGCGGGGGGTCACCCCCGGAACGGGATCGGCCTGCCCCGCCCCAAAGTACGCAGGCTGGACAGCAGTACGTAACGCATCCGATAAAAAGCCCGGTCAGGTCAATGCCGGGCTTTTTGTTTGGCCTGGTCGCGCCTGTTAGCCTGCCACTTCGATTCCTCATTGATTTCCGGTCGTTTTTGTAGCTCTTTGGTGGCTTTTTGCACAATTTTGGCTGGTTCCGCACGTTCATACACCTCGAAATGTACGGCATTAGACGCAAAATATCTTGCCCTCCAGTGCCGGCACTATCCAGCCAGTAGATCAACAGGAAGTCGCCGCCAACGTGGCATTCGCGATGGTCGGCCCAGCCGCCCATGAGGGCATGGTCCAGCCACTCAGGCCCGAACGGCGCGTCGTCGGCCTGTGGAAAGATGGCTAAGCACTTACATCGAGATGGCCGACCATGGCGGCAGCGCTAGTCTGCCGTGGGGGTAGGTGACGGGCCGCCCAGGAATCCGCGAGCAGGAAGGTGCCGACGAAGAGCGCCACCCCTACGCAATAGGAGGCAATGATGCGCCACCGCCCAGGAGCACGTAGAACAAGCGCTAGCAACACAAGCACCAGGCCAATCAGAGCCAGGAGACAGGCCAGAACAAGTGCGGCGCCGGCAACCGCCACCAGAGGGCCGGTCGTCACCTGGTCAATGGTTGTTATCGGCGTAGCTACTGTGTAGGCGCCAAAGGCCACGCCCAGGAGCGCTAGGCCGATACTGATGCAGTCCACGGCGCGTGCAAGCCTGCCACTGGCCCGTTTCATCGGAGCCCTTCGTCAGCAACTCGCTGCGCTAGGGCGGTCCAACGACGCGGGCTGTCTGGCATTACATGCGCATAGTAGAAATGCCCTTCCCCTTTGTCTGCAATCATTTGTTTGCCGAGCAACGGTGCCGCCACAGCAAGCTCTGCCCATGGCATCCCGGCGTAAATCGGATCTCCATACTCAGTCAGATTGATTACAGTGGTCTTGCGAATACCCTTGTGGCTGCGCAGATCGGCGAGAAACCCTGCCTCGATAGGTGACCCCACCAATACGAGATGATCAATCACGTGCCCGGCACGAGCATAAGACCATGCCGTCTGAGCCGCTAGCAGTGACCCATAGCTGTAACCTATCAGATTGAATTGGGGAGCCTCTGCCGCCATGCCGCTTGTGATTGTCCATTCCCCGTCATCGCGTGAGCGGATGGCCAGACCGGACCGAATGGCATCAACCAACGTGCCCGCAAATGCATAGGCCGTGCCCTTGGGAAGATCGGCAGTCGCCGAGTTTGTAAGGCCTGCAAAGCAGTGGGTAACCCCGGCCTTCCGGAATGCCTCGAGTTGCGGCCGCACGTAGCCTCCATCAAGTCCGGCCCCACCCCAATACAGAGTCCCGCGAGGCCGCAACAGATAGACCTTCACAGGCGCGCGCTTCTCAATCGGAGTCAATGGAATTTGCATCGTTTTGATTGGTTGCATCAGGCATCCTCCCCAAAAATCTCCAGCGTCACGGTCGCTGCGGTATCGCTCGAAATGCGCTCGGTCATACCGCTGTCGTCCGTTCGCGCCTCAATCGATCCGCCATCGCCTGTGAGGCGGTAGCGCCGGCGTGCCAGGGGTTGGCCGGAGTTTTCGTCCAGAAGTTGCACCTGTTGGTCGTAACGGGGATTAGAGGCCAGGAAGGGCGCCGCTGCTGGGAAATCAGTTGTGCCCGCGATAACTTCCTGCACGCTTGCCATTCCAGCACTGTCGGCTTCGTCGTCGCACCAAGTCTCGCCGGCGAGAGTGGCGATAATGCTCGGATGTGTCGGGCACTTGCAGAGCACGATATCGCCATCAGCCGCCGTCTCGCCCATGAAGCTAATACGGCTCGGTCCGCCAGCCTTTGCAATGATGCCGGTGGTCTTGCAGGCTTCGCAGTAGGCTTGCCCACCGATAAGCGCTATCTGGTGGCCGGCACCGTCGCCAATAGTGAAAACTGGCCCGTCATACGGGAGGATGACGCCATCTGGTGAAAGCCTGTCGCCCACACACGCAACTCTGCGCATCATGGTTTGGCCTCCCAAGTTGCGGTCAACTGCTTCACGTTGTGCATACGTTCTCCCATGGATTGATTGATAGGCGTTTGGCACCCCCTATTTGTGCGCAATACAGCACCAAAATCAATCAGACATTTCTGCACGTGCGGAGAGCATTTTCCTTATGTGTCCTATTCGGTCTTTTCTTATGTCGATGACCTGGCCGTAGTACCTCCTGATACGACGGGATAAAAAAAACCCCGGCGACCGTCGAGTCGCCGGGGTTTCGGTTCAGGCTGAGACGGCCCGAACTGCGATTACATATTGTCGATCATCACCTGCCCAAAGCCCGAGCACGACACCTGTGTCGCGCCTTCGAGCAAACGGGCGAAGTCATAAGTGACCTTCTTCGACAGGATGGACTTCTCCATCGAGGAAATGATCAGGTCGGCGGCTTCGGTCCAGCCCATGTGGCGCAGCATCATTTCCGCGGAGAGGATTTCGGAACCCGGGTTCACATAGTCCTTGCCGGCGTACTTTGGTGCGGTGCCGTGGGTGGCTTCGAACATGGCCACGGAATCCGACAGGTTGGCGCCCGGGGCAATGCCGATGCCGCCAACCTGGGCCGCCAGCGCGTCGGAGATATAGTCGCCGTTCAGGTTCAGCGTGGCGATCACCGAATATTCAGCCGGACGCAGCAGGATCTGCTGCAGGAAGGCGTCGGCGATGGCGTCCTTGATGACAATTTCGCGGCCGGTCTTCGGGTTCTTGAACTTGCACCACGGGCCGCCGTCGATCAGCTCGGCGCCGAATTCCTGCTGTGCCAGCTCGTAGGCCCAGTCACGGAAGCCACCTTCGGTGAACTTCATGATGTTGCCCTTGTGCACGATGGTCACCGACGGCTTGTCGTTGTCGATCGCGTACTGGATGGCCTTGCGCACCAGACGCTTGGTGCCTTGCTTGGAGACCGGCTTGACGCCGATGCCCGAGGTATCCGGGAAGCGGATCTTCTTCACGCCCATTTCGTTCTGCAGGAAGGCGATCAGTTTCTTGGCCTGGTCGCTTTCCGCTTCCCATTCGATCCCGGCGTAGATGTCTTCCGAGTTCTCGCGGAAGATCACCATGTCGATCTTTTGCGGCTCGCGCACCGGCGAGGGCACGCCCTTGAAGTAGGCCACGGGGCGCAGGCAGACGTACAGGTCCAGCTGCTGGCGCAGCGCCACGTTGAGCGAGCGGATGCCGCCGCCAACCGGCGTGGTCAGCGGGCCCTTGATGGACACCACGTAGTCCTTGAGGACTTCCAGGGTTTCTTCAGGCAGCCACACGTCGGGGCCATACACCTTGGTCGACTTCTCGCCGGCGTAGATCTCCATCCAGGAGATCTTGCGCTTGCCACCGTAGGCCTTGGCCACGGCTGCATCGACAACCTTGATCATCACCGGGGTGATATCCAGGCCCGTACCGTCGCCTTCGATGAATGGAATGATCGGATTGTCCGGAACATTCAGCGAAAAATCCTGGTTGACCGTGATCTTTTCGCCGGCCGGAACCTTGATGTGTTGATACATGACGTCTCCAGTACGGAACGGGGGGTTGCAACGAGCCGCCGGATTCGTGACCAGACGGCGAGATTTGGGTGGCGCGCGGGCATTTTAACGGCGATTGGCGCGCAGGCGATGCCGCTGCGCACCACACGCGGACTGCCCGGCTATGCGTCACACGCACACGGGTCTTATATAAGACATAAGACCTTTTCGTATTATGCAGCAAAATTTCATGATCCGCCATCCTGGCCGGCCCCGCGCCGCCCGGCCGGGGCTACGGCATACTGACGCACCATACTGAAGCCATTCAAGCGCCCACCCGTGCGCCAGACTCCATTACTCTCGATGACGCTGATCGCACTGAACAAACCCTTCGGCACCATGAGCCAGTTCTCCGCGCACCCGTCGCGCCCGACTCTCGCCGACTGCGTGCAGCGGCCCGGCGTGTATCCGGCGGGAAGGCTCGATGCCGACAGCGAAGGCCTGCTGCTGCTGACCGATGATGGCATCCTGCAGGCGCGCATCGCCGATCCGCACCACAAACTGCCCAAGACGTATCTGGCCCAGGTCGAAAACGTGCCCGGCGAAGCTGCGCTGGCGCACCTGCGCAGTGGCGTCGACCTCGGAGACTTCCGCACGCTGCCGGCGCGAGCGCGCTGCATCGACGAGCCAGATTTTCTGTGGCCACGCCATCCGCCGGTGCGGTTTCGCGCCGCCATCCCGACCCAATGGCTGGAACTCGAGATCCGCGAGGGCAAGAACCGCCAGGTGCGCCGCATGACCGCGGCAGTGGGATTTCCGACCTTGCGCCTGGTGCGCGTGCAAATTGGCATGCTCGACCTGCGCACGCTCGGGCTCGCGCCGGGGCAATGGTGCGAGATCGACCCGAGCGCGCTCGGTCTGGAAGCCGTAGCCGTAACCGCACCACGCCCCCGCGCGATCGTGCGCGGGGGCGGGGGCGGATCGGGGGCGGCACCCATCCCGGCGCAGCGGCGCCGCGCACGCCCTCGCGCAAGAAGTTACAAATATTAACAAGTCGTGGGTCAACGGCTCACCGCCTCGTTTCGTTTTTGACACTGACACGTCGCATACGCGTCAACTCTTCCGAATCGATTTACCTTCGAGGTTGTTAAGCATGAACAAACTGATCGCTGCTCTGGTTGCCGGCCTGTTCGCCACCGGCGTTTTCGCCCAAGCCGCCGCACCCGCACCGGCAGCCCCGGCTGCTGCAGCGCCTGCCGCTGAAGCACCGGCTGCAAAGCCCGCGACGAAGAGCGCCAAGAAGTCCAAGAAGCACGCTCACAGCAAGACCAAGGCTGCTCCGGCTGCCAAGGCTGAAGCTGCTGCAACGAAGTAAGAGTTTGCAGGCAGGCCGGGCTTTGCGCCCGGCAAGCAAGGCAGGTTGCCCGCAGGGCGCCTGCCTTTTTTCTTGCTCGCGGTAGTAAGGCCCTGTGCAACGAAGTGGAATATTTGTCCGTGCCGCTCGCGCGGTAGCTGCGCTATGCTGGCGGCTGTCCCGAACCCGTCATTCGCCGCTCCAACACATGCGCCCTTTGCTCAAGAACCTGCTCGTCAGCGGCTGCTCGCTCGCCGCCATGGCCACCGCCTGTGCCCAGTCCCCGGCCAGCCTGCCGGTCAGGCAACTCACCGCTGGCATGTACGCGATCAAGGCGGAAATCGCCGCCACGCCGGAAGCCCGCGAGCTCGGCCTGATGTACCGCAAGACCATGCCCGCCAACGAGGGCATGCTGTTCGTGTTCGAAGAGAAAGCCGGACACTGCTTCTGGATGAAGAATACCGACCTGCCCCTGTCGATCGCCTTCCTGGCCGATGACGGGTCCATCGTCAATATCGAAGACATGGCGCCCCAGACCGAGGACAACCACTGCCCGCGCGCGGCCGTACGCTACGCGCTGGAGATGAACAAGGGCTGGTTTGCGCAGAAGGGCCTGAAGGCCGGCGCGAAGATCGGCGGCTTGCCGCAGGCGCGCTAAAGAAAAAGCAGGCGCGCGGCAGCATGGCTGCCACGCTTGCCGGCGACAGGATCAGTCGCGGAAGTTGTTGAAGTCCAGCGGCGCTTCGGGGACGTCCTTGCGCAGCAACGCAATCACGCTCTGGAGGTCGTCGCGCTTGGTCCCCGTGACACGCACCGCGTCGCCCTGGATGCTGGCCTGCACCTTGATCTTGCTGTCCTTGATCATCTTGACGATCTTCTTCGACAGGTCGCCGGTGACGCCCTTCTTGATGGTGATGACCTGCTTGACCTTGTCGCCGCCAATGCGCTCGGTCTTGCCGTAGTCGAGGAAGCGCACGTCGACATTGCGCTTGGCCATCTTGCTGATCAGCACGTCCTTGACCTGACCGAGCTTGAAATCGTCATCGGCGAACGCGGTGAGCTCGTTCTCCTTGTGCTCGACCCGCGAATCCGAACCCTTGAAGTCAAAACGGTTCGTGATTTCCTTGTTGGCCTGCTCGACCGAGTTCTTCACCTCGATCATGTTCGCTTCGCACACTACGTCAAACGACGGCATTGCATTCTCCTTGTCTTGCTGCGTGTTGCTTATTGCCTGTACCGGGCGCGCGCCGGCTGGCGGCGGCGCTTACGTATAATCCAGCCTACCCTGCAGTCCGGTGCCGTCGACCCCGGCGGGCCGCTTCACCTTTCCCTTGCATGGCAGATTTCCTCGAATTTTATCCCCTGCGCCGCCACAATACATTCGGATTCGACGTGCGCGCGCGCTTTGCGGTGCATGTGCGCAGCGAAGCCGACCTGCTGGCCGCCCTGGCCGATCCCCGCGCGCAAGGCTTGCCGCTGGTGGTGCTCGGCGGCGGCAGCAATGTGGTCCTTACGCGGGACCTCGACGCGCTGGTGCTGCTGATGGAGATTCCCGGCTACGCGGTGGCCTCGGCGGATGCCGCCCACCTGGTCACGGCCGGTGCCGGCGAGAACTGGCATGCGCTGGTCAGCCGCACGATCGCCGACGGCCTTCCGGGCCTGGAAAACCTGGCCCTGATCCCCGGCACCGCGGGCGCGGCGCCGATCCAGAACATCGGCGCCTACGGCGTGGAGCTGCGCGAGCGCTTCGACAGCCTGCGCGCGTTCGACCGCCATAGCGGCGAATTCGTCCACCTGACGCTGGAGCAGTGCCAATTCGCCTACCGGGACAGCCTGTTCAAGCGTGAGGGGCGGGACCGCTACATCATCACTGCCGTCACCCTGCGCCTGCCGCTGCCGTGGCAGCCAGTGCTGGGCTATGCGGAACTGGCGCGCGAGCTGGCGCAAGATTCCGCAGCGCATTCCACGGCGGACCGCATCCGCGACGCGGTGATCGCGATCCGCTCGCGCAAGCTACCCGATCCGGCCCAGGTCGGCAATGCCGGCAGCTTCTTCAAGAACCCGGTAGTGGGCGCCGAACAGCGCGACGCGCTGCTGGTCCGGTATCCCGACCTGGTCAGCCATGCACAGCCTGACGGCAGCTACAAGCTGGCGGCCGGCTGGCTGATCGACCAGTGTGGATTCAAGGGGGTCAGCGACGGCCCGGTGGGCGTCTATGGCAAGCAGGCGCTGGTGCTGGTGCACCACGGCGGCGGCACCGGGCAGGCGCTGCTGGCGCTGGCGCACCGCATTGCCGATGCGGTACAGGCCCGCTTCGGCGTGCGAATCGAACCCGAGCCGGTGGTGCTTTAAACCGTCCGGGCTGCCGTGCTCAGCCGAAGTGGCAGACGTAGTCCAGCGTTTCAGTCACTTCGATATCGAAGCTGCTGTCGCCGGGCACATTGAACTGCTGGCCAGCGCCATAGGTTTGCCACTGGTCTTCGCCAGCCAGCTTGACGCGGCACACGCCGCCATTGATTTCCATGATCTCCGGGGCGCCGGTGTTGAAGGTCAGCGCAGCGGGGAAGATCACGCCCAGCGTCTTGCGGGTGCCGTCCGGGAACAGCACGGTGTGGCTCACGCACTTGCCGTCGAAGTACAGGTTGGCTTTCTTGACGACGGATACGTTGTCGAACTGGCTCACGCTATTTCTCCTTGATGCTCTTGGTTCTGGATGACTGGATCGGGAATACCGGAGGGCAAGGCGGCGCAAAAAAGGGGCCATGACGGCCCCTCTTCTGTTGCATGCCTGCGGTCTGGCTTACTCGCCGCGCTGGCGGCGAGCGTTTTCGGCGATGCGCATGCGCAGCGCGTTCAGCTTGATGAAGCCGCCGGCATCGGCCTGGTTGTAGGCGCCGCCGTCATCGTCGAAGGTCGCGATGGTCTTGTCGAACAGCGTGTCCTTGGAGTCGCGGGCGACCACGATCACATTGCCCTTGTACAGCTTGACGCGGACCCAGCCATTGACCTTGGCCTGGGTGTGGTCGATCAGCACTTGCAGTGCGCGGCGCTCCGGGCTCCACCAGTAGCCGTTGTAGATCAGGCTGGCGTAGCGCGGCATCAGGTCGTCCTTCAGGTGAGCCACTTCGCGGTCGAGCGTGATCGACTCGATAGCGCGGTGGGCCTTCAGGATGATGGTGCCGCCAGGGGTTTCGTAGCAGCCACGGCTCTTCATGCCGACGTAGCGGTTTTCCACCAGGTCAAGGCGGCCGATGCCGTGCTTGCCGCCCAGGCGGTTCAACTCAGTCAGCACTTCAGCCGGGGTCATGCGCTTGCCGTTCAGGCCAACGATGTCGCCGCCCTCGAACTCGACGTCCAGGTACTCGGCCGCGTCCGGTGCATTCTCCGGCGACACGGTCCAGCGCCACATGTCTTCCTCGGCCTCGGCCTTGGGGTCTTCCAGGTGGCGGCCTTCGAAGGAGATGTGCAGCAGGTTGGCGTCCATCGAGTACGGGGCGCCGCCCTTCTTGTGCTTCATGTCGATGTCGATGCCGGCCTTTTCAGCGTAGGCCAGCAGCTTCTCGCGCGACAACAGGTCCCACTCGCGCCACGGGGCGATGACCTTCACGCCCGGCTCGAGGCCGTAGTAGCCCAGCTCGAAGCGAACCTGGTCGTTGCCCTTGCCGGTAGCGCCGTGCGACACAGCGTCGGCGCCGGTGCTGCGCAGGATCTCGATCTGGCGCTTGGCGATCAGCGGACGCGCGATCGAGGTGCCGAGCAGGTACTCGCCTTCATAGACGGCGTTGGCGCGGAACATCGGGAAGACGAAATCGCGCACGAACTCTTCGCGCAGGTCGTCGATGAAGATGTTTTCCGGCTTGATGCCGAACTTGAGCGCCTTCTGGCGTGCAGGTTCGAGTTCCTCGCCCTGGCCGATGTCGGCGGTAAAGGTGACCACCTCGCACTGATAGGTGTCTTGCAGCCACTTCAGGATCACCGAAGTGTCCAGCCCGCCGGAGTAGGCGAGCACGACTTTCTTGATATCGCTCATGTTCGACTCGATGCGAAAAGTAAGCGCGGCCGGCCACAAAGCCAGTCACGCGAGAAAAAGGAATGCGGAAAGACCGCTATTTTGACACGTCCGCCCCGGCTTGGGCGGCACTTGGCGAGCCGGGCGAGCATGCGGGTACCGGATTGGCGCACCACATGTGCATCAATCGTGGCGCCGGGCCGCCAGCGGTCAGTAGCGCCCGCAGAGCAGGTATTCCATCAGCGCCTTTTGCACATGCAGGCGGTTCTCAGCCTCTTCCCAGACCACACTCTTGGGGCCGTCGATCACGGCGGCCTCGACTTCCTCGCCGCGGTGGGCAGGCAGGCAGTGCATGAACAGGGCATCGTCGCCGGCGCGATCCATCATGGCGGTAGTCACCATCCAGTCCTGGAAGGCGCGCTTGCGGGCGTCGTTCTCGGCCTCGTAGCCCATGCTGGTCCACACGTCGGTGGTGACCAGGTCGGCCCCCTGGCAGGCGGTCAGCGGATCGTCGAACACCTTGACGAGATGAGCAGCCGTTGCCGGCACCATGGCCGGATCGAGCTGATAGCCAGGAGGCGCGGAGAAATGGAACGTGAAGCCGAGGCGCTCTGCCGCCTGGATCCAGGTGTAGGCCATATTGTTGGCGTCACCGATCCATGCGACGGTCTTGCCGCGGATGCTGCCACGCTGCTCGATGTACGTGAAGACATCGGCCAGCACCTGGCAGGGATGGTATTCGTTGGTCAGCCCGTTGATCACCGGCACGCGCGAATGCGCGGCGAAACGCTCGATGATTTCCTGGCCGAAGGTGCGGATCATGATGATGTCGACCATGCGCGAGATCACCTGCGCCGCATCCTCGATCGGCTCGCCGCGCCCCAGCTGGGAGTCGCGGGTATTGAGGAAGACGGCATGGCCACCGAGCTGGTGGATGCCGGCCTCGAACGACAAGCGCGTACGAGTCGAGTTTTTCTCGAAGATCATGGACAGCGTGCGGTCGTGCAACGGATGCCATGTCTCGTAGTTCTTGAACTTGGTCTTCAGAATCCGTGCGCGGTCCAGCAGGTACTCGTACTCGTCGGGAGTCAGGTCGCTGAACTGGAGGTAATGCTTGATCGAAGTTGGGCTCATAAAACAAAGAAGGCGGCTCGGTGGTGGCATGCCGCCATGAAGGGTTCATGACCTGGCCATGCCGCGGAGCCGCCTTTCGCGTCGCTTACGCAATTTAACTGTAAGAATCATAAGGGATTATTGTGGCTTTGGCGAGCATGCGCGGCACCTCGCCCGGCACGGAGGCTTATGCGCGAGTCTTATATAAGATATAATACCGGCTGATTCACGCGGGGCCCGGCATACCCATGCCACCGCCCGCTGCCGGCATCAAAAGTGCCCCCGCCGACACCGGCGCCCCCGCCGCCACGGCCGGAATGAAACGAACTTATTGTTTCCTGGCCGCGTCAAACGGGCTTCCGTTTGGTCAGTCTGGCGGGTTTACCGTCGAGTCACCCGTCTTATCCCCGCAGTCTCATGAATCCCACAGTTCGCGAATACTTCATCCAAGGCATCACCAAGGAAGGCAAGACCTTCCGCCCAAGCGACTGGGCTGAACGACTGTGCGGCGTGATGGCGCAATTCCGCCCCGAAGGCGACACCGGCGACCCCCGCATTACTTACTCACCTTACGTGCGGCCAGTGATAGCTGGCGGATTGAAGAGCGTGGTGGTCGATGCGCGGCTGCGCGACATCGAGCCCAAAGCGCTCGACTTCGTGCTCAACTTCGCCCGCGACAACAACCTGCAACTGGTCGAGGCCTGCTCGCTGGAGTGAGCTCGCACTGAAGAAGCCTCGGCATGGCCGCATGCTAGCCGCACGCACCACCGGGGCAGGCACCAGCCCAAAGTACAAAGCAAAAAAAGCTCGTCGAATGACGAGCTTTTTTATCGGCTGGACTACCGTCAGGCAATCCACCCTGCCGACTGGCAACCTGGCCAGGACCGCGATACGCCGCCGAAGCAGCGCGATCACGCAATGGCCGACAACAGCCGGAGGTGCCTGGCTTGCGCCCGGCACCAGAGCCTATATCAGGCAGCCATCGACTTGATAGCCGACGACAGGCGCGACTTGTGGCGTGCAGCCTTGTTCTTGTGCACGATCTTCTTGTCGGCGATAGCGTCGATGATCGATTGCGAGTTCTTGAAGATCTCGGCAGCAGCAGCCTTGTCGCCGGCTTCGATCGCCTTGCGAACAGCCTTCACTGCGGTACGCAGACGCGAACGCAGGCTGGAGTTGTGGGCGTTCTGGGCGACGGCCTGGCGCGCGCGCTTGCGAGCTTGTGCGGAATTTGCCATTTAAGTAGATTTCCTGAATTCAGATGCGTGCCCGACGGGAGGACGGAGCAAACCGCGGACACAATTAAGTGCACATCAAGCGACCCGGGATGCACTGGCACACGAATCCGGAACGCAACTAGCCTTGTGAATCGGCAATTATACACACAAGAAAAAGCGGCTGGCAAGCCGAGCAACTGCTCATCTCGAGCAGGGCGAAGCAAAGGCCGATATACGTGCATATCCGGGCGCCTGCGGGGCCAAACCGTATAATACGCGCCACACCGGCCCCGCCCTCGCGTGGCCTCGATGCAACTTTGGCGCGCGCCCGGCGTCTGAACCCGGTTCGCACCGGCGGTCCGACCCACGCTGCTGCCGCCACCCCTTGCCGCCGAACCATCTTGAACCTGCTCAAAGCGCTCGCCACCATCAGCAGCCTGACGATGCTGTCGCGCATCACAGGCCTCATCCGCGAGATCCTGATCGCGCGTGCCTTCGGCGCCTCGGACATGACCGACGCCTTCAACGTGGCGTTCCGCATCCCCAACCTGCTGCGCCGGATTTTCGGCGAAGGTGCGTTCTCGCAAGCCTTCGTGCCAATCCTGGGTGAATACCACAGCAAGCGCGGCGAGACCGATACCCGAGCGCTGATCGATGCCGTTGCCACGGTCATGACCTGGGTGCTGATGGGCGTCTCGCTGCTTGGCGTGATCGGCGCGCCGGTGGTCATGATGGTGGTCGCCACGGGCTTTCGCCAGCATGGCGGCGAAACCTATGACGCCGCGGTCTTCATGACGCGCGTGATGTTTCCCTATATCGGGTTGATCTCACTGGTGGCGCTGGCCTCGGGCATCCTGAACACCTGGCGCCGCTTTGCCATGCCGGCCTTCACCCCGGTGCTGCTCAATATCTGCCTGATCATTGCCGCGCTGTTTGTCGGCCCCCATATGGCGCAGCCGATCTACGCGCAGGCCTGGGGCGTGCTGGTGGGCGGCATCCTGCAACTGGCGGTGCAGATTCCGGCGCTCCGGCGCCTGGGGGTGATGCCGCGCCTGCGCTTGAACCTGCGCGCGGCCTGGGCGGAGCCCGGCGTGCGCCGCGTCATGCGGCAGATGGCGCCGGCGCTGCTGGCTGTCTCGGTGGCCCAGATCAGCCTGATCATCAATACCAATATCGCCTCGCGCCTGGCCGCCGGCAGCGTGTCTTACCTGACTTATGCTGACCGCCTGATGGAGTTCCCGACCGCGCTGCTGGGCGTGGCGCTGGGCACCATCTTGCTGCCGAGCCTGTCGAAAGCCAGCGCCGAGGAAAACCGGGCCGAATACTCCGGGCTGCTGGACTGGGGCCTGCGCCTGACCTTCCTGCTGGCCGTGCCGTGCGCGGTCGGGCTGTTCGTGTTCGGCGCGCCGCTCACGGCGGTACTGTTCAACTATGGCAAGTTCGACGCCCATGCGGTGGAAATGACCCGCCAGGCGCTGGTCTCCTACGGCATCGGCCTGCTGGGACTGATCCTGATCAAGATCCTGGCGCCGGGCTTCTATGCCCGCCAGGACATCCGCACACCGGTCAAGATCGCCCTGCTGGTGCTGGTGATCACGCAGTTGTCCAACTACGTCTTCGTGCCGCGCTTTGGCCATGCGGGCCTGGCGCTGTCGATCAGCTTCGGTGCCACCGTCAACGCGCTATTGCTGTTCCTGGGCCTGCGCAAGCGCGGCTTTTACTCGCCGGCCAAGGGCTGGTGGCTGTTCCTGGCACAGTTGCTGACCGCCGTAACGCTGCTGGCGGGCATGCTGTTGTGGTTCGCCCGCAACTTCGACTGGGTCGCCCTGGGTGCCACGCCATTGTTGCGTATCGCCCTGCTGGCCTCGTGCCTGGTACTTGCGGCAGTCGTCTACTTCGGTACACTGTGGCTCATGGGGCTGAGATACTCCGCGTTCAAGCGGAGAGCCGGCTAACAAGCCCCCGCCTGCCAAACCTGCCCTTTTCGCCAGTGCCAGACGGCATCGGCCAGGGGTCGCGGCAGCGCGCGGTGCAGGGTCAAGGCTACTGAGGTTGTGTCAGAATGAGACGAAGCGGTTCTGCCCAGGCGCGCGACCGCGGACGGTACCAACACCCTACCGTTCGGGAACGCACGCCACGCCGCCAGCATTCATCTGGAACAGCCGCCAGGCCGCATTCAGGAACGCCGCAATGACAACCACGAAAGTCCTGGAATACTTTGCCAGTCTCGTGGCAGACGAGAACGGTATCCCGCTGACAGAGACCGTGCTCTCGATCGCCCAGGATGCCTATCCGGACCTGGACCTGCAGGCCGAGCTCGCAGCGCTCGACATGCTCGCGGTACGCCTGAAACGCCGCGTCGCCGAAGGTACGCCGGCCATTCAGCGCATGCGTCTGCTCAATCATTTCTTTTACCGCGACCTGGGCTTCGGCGCCAACGCGAACGATTACTACGACCCCGACAACTCATACCTGAACGTCGTGCTCAAGCAGCGGCGCGGCATCCCGATTTCGCTGGCGGTACTCTATATGGAACTGGGCCAGCACATTGGGCTGCCGCTCAAGGGCGTGTCCTTCCCCAACCATTTCCTGGTGCGGATGTCGATTCCGGCCGGCGAGGTGGTGGTGGACCCGCTCACCGGCGAGACCTTGTCAAAGGAACAGTTGCAGGACATGCTCGATCCGCACCTGGAGCGCGAGGGCATCGCGGATCCCAACGAGGTGCCGCTGGGCCTGTTCCTGCAGGTGGCCAGCCACCGCGAGATCGTGGCGCGCATGCTGCGCAATCTCAAGTCGATTTATCTGCAGGAGTCGCGCTGGCAGCGATTGCTGGCGGTGCAGAACCGCCTGGTGATCCTGCTGCCCGGCTCGATCGAGGAGGTGCGCGACCGCGGGCTGGCGTATGCCAACCTGGAGTGCTTCCGCCCGGCGCTGGCCGACCTGGAAGCCTATGTGATGGCGCGCCCGGATGCGGCCGACACCACGCAGATCCGCGACCGCATGCCGGCGCTGCGCATGATGAGCCGCAGCGTAAGCTGAAAGTGAGCTGAAACTCAGGCGGGGCAGGCCAATGCCTGCCCACGCTGGCTCAGGAAGGACGGCGCTTGCCGCCCCGCACGAGCTTCCACAGGCCACCCAGCACCAGCGGCACCACGGCCGCGCCGATGCCCGCCAGCACGATCAGGTTCAGGTACTGCTTGATGAACGGCAGGTTGCCGAAGAAGTAGCCGGCAAACACCAGGCCCAGCACCCAGGCCGCCGCGCCGATCACGTTGAACAGTTGGAACTTGGCGAAAGTCATCTGCGACACGCCGGCCACGAACGGCGCGAAGGTACGCACGATCGGCAGGAAACGGGCCATCACCAGCATCTTGCCGCCATGGCGCTCGTAGAAATCGTGCGTCTTGCGCAGCGCCTGCTGGTCCAGGAAGCGCCAATGGCCATCGAACACTTTCGGCCCGACCCAGCTGCCGACAAAGTAGTTGACCGTATTGCCGCCGGTCGCGGCCACCAGCAGCAGGCCGACCAGCGCCCATTCATTCATGGCGTGCGTGGCGCAGAAGGCGCCGGCGATAAACAACAGGGAATCGCCCGGGAGAAAAGGCAGCACCACAAGCCCGGTCTCAGCGAACACGATGGCAAAGAGGATGGCGTAGACCCACGCACCGTAGTTCTGGATGACGGTGCCTAGGTATTTGTCGACGTGCAGCAGCATGTCGATGAACTGCAATGCAATATCCAATTCGATCCCCGTTCGATAATTTGCCGACATCATACAAGACCGGACAGGCGCCAAAGTCACCTTGCCCAGCCACTTTTCATCCATCGCGCGCCCATGGGCCAGGCGGCGCACCCACGTATAATTCCGCCCATGCCTGCCCAAGCCCCGCACCCCGCCCAGC
>NZ_JBXASU010000023.1:0-92419 GCF_058809705.1 Cupriavidus sp. MPR-AND1C
GCGGTGCTGGTGGCGGGCGAAGCACCATCCGCAGCGGCGCCTTTGGGCGCTTCCTGCGTGATTGCCGCGACTGGAGCATCGCCGGCTATCGGGGCCGCAGCCGATTGTTCGTTCGAAATCAGCGCTGCCAGCGGGTCAGCCTCAGGCGGGGTAGCCGCACGCTGTGCCGCCATGGGCGCGGCCGGCACATCGGCTGCCGCCAGGTCAGGTCCGGTCTGCGCGCACGCGTTCAATCCCCAGGCGGCCAGCAAGACAACGGCTAGGCAACGCGAGCGGAGCACCGGCAAGCGGCCGGAGGCGGGCGAAACGGCAAACAACATAGGGCAGGACCAGTAAGGCGTGATTTTTTAACAGTCGACCGATTGGACCGCAAGCGGGGTTACAAAATCCGCGGCGGGGCGTCCTTCTCACCATATGGGATACGTCGTTTGCGGCGTCCGGTATGCGACGGTGCGGTCATGCTAATGGGAGCGGCACGGGATGACAGGACGATGTACGGGCGCCCCTAAATCTGCACTTTCCTAGCGAAAACCCGCACTTGCACGGCCTCCCGTGGCGAAAGGGCCACCGCTATAATCGTCTGGCCTGTCCGACGGGTACGGACCGGCGCCCCCGAGCCTGTTACGAAGGCATGCCAGGATACGCCACATTCCTGGCGTGTCTGCGTAACAGGCTCATTGTTGCGCGGTGGCCTTACCCTGGCTGCTTGCGCGTCTCGGTACAGAGCGAAATGCCCGCGCATGACGCGGGCGTGCCCATCCCCTGCTGCCGCATTAAAAATCTATAAAAGAGGAGAAGTCATGGAACGTCGTTCCTTTCTGTTGAAGGCATCGGCCGTGGCCGCCACGGGTGCGCTGGCCGCGTGCGGCAAGGAAGAAAAGGCCGCCGCGCCGGCCGCCGCCGGTGCCAGCGCACCGGCCGTGATCGGCAGCAATCCGGCCGTGGAATGGCGCCTGGCTTCGAGCTTCCCCAAGTCGCTTGACACCATCTACGGTGGCGCCGAACTGCTGTCGCAACGGGTCAAGGAACTGACCGACGGCAAATTCAACATCAAGGTCTTCGCCGCCGGCGAACTCGTGCCGGGGCTGCAGGTGCTGGACTCGGTGCAAAACAACACCGTCCAGATCGGCCACACCGCCGGCTACTACTACTTCGGCAAAAACCCGACGTTGTGCTTTGACACCACCGTCCCGTTCGGCCTGACCTCGCGCCAGCAAAACGCCTGGATGATGCAGGGCAATGGCATGAAGCTGATGCGCGAATTCTTCAAGGAATACAACGTCGTCAATTTCCTGGGCGGCAATACCAACGCGCAGATGGGCGGCTGGTTCCGCAAGGAGATCAAGACGGTTGCCGACCTGCAGGGCCTGAAGTACCGGATCGCCGGTTTCGCTGGCGTGGTGCTGTCGCGCCTGGGCGTGGTGCCGCAGCAGATTGCTGGCGGCGACATCTATCCCGCGCTGGAAAAAGGCACCATCGATGCGGCGGAATGGGTTGGCCCGTACGATGACGAGAAGCTCGGCTTCTACAAGGTCGCCCCGTACTACTATTACCCTGGCTGGTGGGAAGGCAGCGCGCAGCTGTCCTTCTACTCGTCGGCAACCGAGTACGAGAAGCTACCCGCGCTGTACAAGCGCGCGCTGGAAACGGCCACGATCGAAGTCCACACCAACATGATGGCCAAGTACGACACGGTCAATCCGCAAGCGCTGGCCCGCCTGCTGGAAAACGGCGTGAAGCTGCGTCCGTTCTCCAAGGAAATCATGGAAGCCTGCTTCAAGGCCACCCAGGACGCCTACGCCGAGGAAACCGCCAAGAATCCGTCGTTCAAGAAGATCTACGACGACTGGCGCGTCTTTCGCAACAACGAAGCAGCATGGTTCAACGTGGCCGAGCAGGCATTCTCGCAGTTCAGCTTTTCACGCAAGCTGTAAGCGCGCTGCAGCCGTCTGCGCGAGGTGGCGCAAGCCAGCCATAAGCCCGTGCCCAGCACGGGTTTTTTTACGCCGGTAGAATCCCCCGATTCCTTGGGACTCTTCATGCAAACCGGCATCATCTACGCGCTGCTCGCCTACATCATCTGGGGCTTGCTGCCGCTCTATATCAAATCCCTCCACGGCATCGCGCCTATGGAGATCCTGCTGCACCGCATGGTGTGGTCGCTGGTGTTCCTGGGGCTGGTGCTGACCTGGCGGCGCCACTGGGGCTGGCTGCGCGGAGTCTGGACCAATCCGCGCCTGCTGGCCGGCTTCGTCGCCAGTGCGCTGCTGCTAAGCGGCAACTGGTTTCTCTACATCTGGTCGGTATCGAATGGCCGGGTGGTCGACGCCAGCCTGGGCTACTTCATCAACCCGCTGTTCAATGTGCTGCTGGGCGTATTGTTCCTGCACGAGCGGCTGCGTCCCGGCCAGTGGGCCTCCATTGCGCTGGCCGCGGCAGGCGTGGTCTGGCTGACCGTGGCCGCGGGCCAGTTGCCATGGATTGCGCTGGCGCTGGCCGCCACCTTCGGCGGCTACGGGCTGCTGCGCAAGACCGCCACGCTGGGCGCGCTGGAAGGCCTCTCGCTGGAGACCATGCTGCTGTTCCCGCTGGCGGCAAGCGCTCTGGCTTACATGTTCGCGACGGGCCAGGCCGACTTCACCGGGGTGGGCGGCGGGGTGCAGTTGCTGGCGCTGCTTGCCGGGCCGGTCACCGCCGTCCCCTTGCTGCTGTTTGCGGCCGGCGCGCGGCGTATCCCGCTGTCCTTGCTGGGGCTGCTGCAGTACACCGGCCCGACGCTGCAGCTGCTGCTCGGCGTATGGCTCTGGAACGAGCCGTTCCCGGCCAGCAAGCAGATCGGCTTCGCGATGATCTGGATATCGCTGGTTGTTTATGCGGTCGAGGGGATATGGGCGGGGCGCCAGCGCGCGAAGCTGGCGCCGCAAGGGTAAAAAAGGGGCCTCATGGAGGCCCTTTTTTATTTTTACCAACAATGAACTCGACCGATAAACAATATAAAATATTCATCACACGAATAATTTTCGTGTCGTCGAAGCAGTTCACTCAACAATCAGTGGGCCAAGTCCTGGCGATTCAGGTCAAAAAAATTCCTGCCATTTATTAAAAATAAAACATACAGGTCACTTTGATTAGTAGCGGGAATACAAACCCCGTTATCCGGACACACCGGGTCAGTAAAGCCCACGCACTTGCGCATGCAGCCGTACCAGCCCCAGCAGCGCATCGATGTTGGGGGTCGCGATCCCGACGTGCTCGCCGATTTCCCGCACCGATGCCACCAGCGCATCGATCTCCACCGGCCGCCCGGCCTGCGCATCCTGCAGCATCGAAGTCTTGAAAGCGCCCAGCTTGCGCGTGACCTGGTTGCGCTCCTCGCCGCTCTGCGCGATTGGGCAGCCGATGACCGCGCCGATCTTGCTGGCTTCTGCCATCACAGCCAGGCAGAAACGATTGACCAGCGGATCGTCGAGGATGCGGTCGCAGGTGGCGCCGGTCAGCACGGAGACCGGGTTCATCGTCATATTGCCCCACAGCTTGAACCAGATGTCCTGCTGGATCGCGGCGCTGCGCTCGACTTCCAGGCCGCCACTGGCGAGCAGGCTGGCCACGGCCTCGAGCTTGCCGGCTGCCATGCCCGTAGCGCCACCTGCGGCACCCAGGATCAGGCGCGCGCCAAAGCCGTGGCGCACCGTGGCCGGGGCCGGCGTAGAGGCGGTGAGGTGCACCACGCAACCGATCACCTGCGCGCCAGGAATGGCGCGCGCAATGGCGCCTTGCGGATCCACGGTGCGCAGCGACAACCCGGCATGCGGGCCGGGCCGCTCGAAGAACCACCACGGCACGCCGTTCATCGCCGTCACCACCACCGTATCAGGGCCGATCAGTGGCCCGATGGTCTGCGCCAGCTGCGGCAATGCCGGGGCTTTCACTGCCAGGATCACCACATCTTGCGTACCTAGCGCTGCGGGATCGCCTTGCGCGTTGACCGGAAACGTCTCGGTGCGCTCGCCCTCGATCAGGGTCAGGCCTTGCGAACGCAGCGCCTCCAGCGTCTGGCCGCGCGCCAGTACGTTCAGCGCCTGGCCGGAGCGGGCGAGCCGTGCGCCGATAAAGCCGCCGACGGCACCTGCGCCGACGATGCATAGGGATGTCATGACTGCCTTGTTCCTGTATTTTTATTCACACAACGAATCAATGATTACTAATCACGATACGATTCATCGATACGGTTAATTTCACGGGTCAGTGCTGCAAACACATCTTCGCCCGCGCCGAACTTGGGATTGAACTGCAGCGAGTCGCGCGTGCACTTGCGCTGGATCTCCTCGGGCACCGGCAGCGCCGCCCCCATGGCCAGCGTAGCCAGCTGGATCTCGCAGGCGCGGTTGAGCAGCCAGAGCGTGGAAAAGGTACGTGCAATGCTGTCGCCCCAGGCTAGCAGGCCATGATTGCGCAGGATCACGGCGGGCTTGTCGCCGATATTGCGCACCAGGCGCGGCCCTTCGTCGTCGTGCACGGTGATGCCCTCAAACGGATGGTAGGCCACCTTGTCGAACAATTGCGCTGCGTAGAAGTTGCTCATCGACAGGCCCTGCGCCGAACAGGCGACCGCCATGCCCGCCGTGGTGTGCGTGTGCATGACGCAGTGCGCGCCCGGGATGCCGGCGTGGATGGCCGCATGCACGGTGAAGCCGGCCGGGTTGACCGGCCAGCGGCTCTCACCGATGACCTGCCCCGCCAGATCGATTTTCACCAGGTTGGAAGCCGTGACCTCCGCATAGCGCAGGCCAAAGGGATTGATCAGGAAATGGGGATTGCCGCCGTCGCCACCAGCCTCCGGCGGCAGGCGCAAGGTGATGTGGTTGTAGATCAGCTCGGTCCAGCCCAGCCGGTCGAAGATGCGGTAGCAGGCGGCGAGCTTGACGCGCGCCTCCCATTCCGCCGGATGACAGTTGGCAACAGCCATGCAGGTCTCCTCTCGCGTTGCTCGCGGCGTCGGTGCGCGCGCTTTCGGAATGCGGTTCAGGTGGGGTCGGGCCGGGATGTTAGTGCGGGGCAACCCATCCCGCTGCCCGATTAATTACCATGTTAATGATTTTGCGGTACTGGTCAAGCCGGGGGCTACCCGCAGCGCCTCAGGCTCAGGCTCAGGGCAGCGTGTTGCGCATGATCAACAGCCACGGCATGTGCGAGTTGGTGACGCCGTCGATCATGCCCGAATCACCGAGCTCGATCAGCTCCATCGACACCGATTGCTGGACATTGCCGCCGATGGCCTTGACCAGGCGTGCCGCCGGGTCGACCTCGACCACGATGTCGCAGTGCATGGGCGTGGTGCCAAAGCCGATCTCGGCCGCGCTGTCGAGGTACTTGTCGCGCCCGCGCGCGGCGCAGATCACATCGCCCGGGCGGGGCATGGCGGGCAACGGCTCGATGCGGAACGCCGGCGCGGGCAGGATGCCGTCGCGCGCGTCCACCACGTACATCGAATGCGAATCGCCAGTCAGGAACTGGCGATCGTCAAGGCCCGCCTTGCGCATCACCCAGGAAATGAATACGGCAGACCAGGCCCAGTTTCCCCGGGTGATCTGGCGGCAGGTGACGGCCTTGCCCACGATGGCCCAGTAGCGTTGGGCGAGCTTGCAGCCCTGCGGCGTGGCCTCCATGCCGGTGCCATCGGGAAAGTGCAGGCAGGCTGACTCGCCGCTCTCTTCTTCCTCGCGATCGGCGGAGCGGTCTGCGGCATCCGCACCATCCGCATTGCCCCCCGCCACCGGCATGCCGGGTAATACGGGTGCCGGCAGCGGGCTGTCGGCCACGCACGCGGTGTCGTCACGGCCCAGGCGCACGGTCTGGCCACCCCAGCGCTGCCATTCCTGCCAGGCGATCTCGACGATGCGCTGGCGCTGCGTGGCGCCGGGCGTTGTGACGGGTTTTTCCGTATCGGGGAGGGGGATCGCCTGAGGCCGGGCGGGCGGAGCAGGCGTGGTGCAACCCGAGACCAGCGCGAGCGTCATCAGCAGGCTCAGGCCAAGCGCTCGTGCCTGTGGAAAATTTTGTGGGAAACGTTGTGAATAAAGCTGTGGAAATCTGCCGCGCGGCGAACGAAGGTGCATGAGAGGCCTACTGAGCAGGACGTCCTAGACCCTTGTATTTACAGAGGGAAGGCGCCGATAGGGCACTATCTTACCGGGCTGGCGGAGGGTGCGGCGTATACCGCGAAGCGGCAGGATAACCGCGGGTCAAACACTGTGGATAACGCGCCCCGCCTGGCGCTCACCCATGCCATCAGGCAACTGGTGGCGGCACGGCGGGGTTGATCCAACGGGGCTGGCACGAAACCGCCCGCGGGACTTACTGGTTCACTGCGTCCTTGAACTTCTGGCCAGCCTTGAACTTGACGGTCTTGGCGGCTTCGACCTTGATTTCTTCGCCGGTGCGCGGGTTGCGCGCCATGCGTTCGCCGCGCTCGCCCTGGCTGAAGGTGCCAAAGCCGATCAAGCTCAGGGTGTCGCCCTTGGCCACGGCTTCCATGATGGCGCCAAGCGTCACGTTCAGCGCTTGTTCTGCCTTGGCTTTGGTCAGGCCGTCCACGCCGGCCGCGATGGCGTCGATCAGTTCGGTTTTCGTCATGCTTCACTCCGTGTCGAGTTGATAAAACAAGGACGCCTGGCTGGGCCGGCGCACTGCGCACCGGCGCCGGCAAAGGCGCCGCGGGCCACATCATACCGTGTCGGGCCAGGTCAACCGGGAACAGATTGTTACAGCGCATCCCGCTCCAGGCCGCGCTGGCTGGGGCTTTGTGGGGATTAGGGGAGATAAGCAGGGACTTCGGCGGCTTCAGGATGGGCCTCAGGCGAGTTAACGCGCCCAGGTGTCCCACAGGGCATCCATGCCTGAAAAACGGCTCCAGTGGCCTCGTAGGCCCTCTCAGGGGCATTGCATTGCCGTAGCGCGGCCCGGTACGCGCAGCGCGAAATTCCTCTGACGCCCGGGCTCCGGTCGGGCGTCAACGGCAGTTGCCCGTCGCGCAGCGGCTGCGCTCGCTCGTAAAGGGGCCCTATGGGCGCTATGAGCGCTTCTTTCGCTGGCGCCGAGCTGCGGGGCCGCGTACCCATTGCAGCGTAGCAGCGAGGCTCGTGGGACTGCCAGGGAAGGCTCTGCACTATTGTGCATGATGCTTGATGTGCAAGCGAGGTCGGGATCTTGAGGCTATTCGCCTCATGCATGCGTCAATCGACGCAGTGAACGGTGCGCGTTTACACGCCGGGCTGCGTGGACGTATACCTCCGCCAAGCGGCACGTATACGTCCACGCCCAGCATGGAGACGAGGCGTATACGCGGTCTTTCTCGTCAAAAAACCATGGAGGCGCGGCAGTAAACCGTGCCGCGGCCAGCAAATTCCCTCTGCTCAAAAAAGAAGCCACGCCTGAAGCGGCTTTTCAGCCCTTTATTTTTTGCCGGGTTCTTTTTGCGCACCGATCGCCGGACGCAGTCCTTTCTGTTTACTTCTTTCTTTAATGTATACAGATAGTAGTAGTAGGTAAACGGCTGCCTTTTCTGTGGATAACCCAATTAACACCTTTAAAATCAGCGTGTTGCAAGAAGCAGAAGTGGTGGGACCCGGTGTTGGCGGACGTGGATGACTTATCCTTCTGGCGGAGGGTGTCGGGTGCAACCCTCCTACTTATGCCCGATGCATCCCCATGCCAACCCCAGGCAGCCCACATGAATTGCATGTCTTTATCCCCAGATTTTTGCCGGGTTATCCACAGATGATCAGCGGGGGCGCGGTTGTATACGTAAACACAGGGGTGCTGATTGAGGCTGTTTTGACGGCGGGTCTCCCCGTAAACCAGCGTGACGTATACCTGGCCTGACGTGTACAGGTTCAGGCGGTTTGCCCGTATACGCCTATTTGCCGGCAAGGGGATGCCGCGGCCAATATGGGCAGGTATCATCGCCATCGCGCCCGGGCGGCGCGCAGCCACGCGGGGTGGCAGGCGGATCTATACGGGATGGCACATGGCGGAACAGGCAAAGCAAGCGGAATTGAAGCAGGAAGGGACTGACGCGAAAGACGCCAGGCGCGTCAAGAGTCCGAAGCAAGGCAAGCGCAAGACCGCGTCCGACCGCGTGGAAGTGCGCCGCTCTGGCGTGCATGGCAAGGGCGTCTATGCGAACGCGCCGATTGCCGAGGGCGAGCGCATCATCGAATACAAGGGCGAGCACATCTCGTGGAAGGAAGCGCTCAAGCGCCATCCGCACGATCCGGCGGATCCCAACCATACCTTCTACTTCAGCCTGGAAGACGGCGACGTGATCGACGCCAAGTTCGGCGGCAACCGCGCGCGCTGGATCAACCACGCCTGCGAGCCCAATTGCGAGGCGCGCGAGAAGAAGGGGCGGGTGTTCATCCACGCGCTGCGCGACATCGCCGGCGGCGAGGAGCTGTTCTATGACTATGGGTTGGTGATCGACGCGCGCTACACCAAGAAGCTCAAAAAGGAGTTCGAGTGCCGCTGCGGCAGCCCGAAATGCCGCGGCACCATGCTGGCGCCGAAGGAAAAGAAGGCTAGGCAGGGCGCTTGAAAAGAGAAGGGCGAGCCGCGTCGCGGCTTGTCCTGCCTCAGACCGTCCCGGCGGCCTCGCACGGGATGCGGATCACAAAGCGCATGCCGCGTGCCTCAACCTCCTCCCCGGAGGCGGGCACATCCTCGATGCGGATGGTGCCCTGATGCAGGCCGATGATCTCATGCACGATCGCCAGCCCCAGGCCCGCGCCGCCGGGCGGTTGCGCCGGTGCATTGGGCCCCGGCGTATGGTCGCCGCGGAAGAAGCGCTTGAAGACTTCCTCGCGGCGCGCCAGCGCAATGCCTGGCCCGTTGTCTTCCACCATCACCACCGCCATGCCACGATGGCCAAGCGCCTCGCCGCCGGCACGCACGGTGATGCGCCCGCCGGGTGGCACATATTTCACGGCATTGTCGATCAGGTTGCTGAGCGCTTCGCGCATCAGCAAGCGGTTGCCGCGTACCGTGGAGGGCGCCGCGCCGGTAAAGGTGGGGCCGGGCAAGGTCTCGAAGCCAAGGTCGATCTGGCGCGCCAGCGCCTGCGGCACCCACTCGGCGCCGGTCTCGAAGGCCAGCGTGGCCAGGTCGAAATGCTCGATCGGGCCCAGCCGCTCCAGCGACAGCCCAGGCTCCGCACGGGCCAGCGAGAGCAACTGGTTGGACAGGCGCACCGCGCGGTCGGCCGCCGATTGCAGCTCGCGCAGCGCGTGGTCCGTCACCGCGGGATCCACCGACTGCACCGCACGGTCGGCATGCAGCTTGACGGCGGTGAGCGGCGTGCGCAACTGGTGCGCGGCATCGGCGATGAACTTGCGCTGCGCGTCCAGCGCATCGCGCAGCCTGGCCAGCAGCGCGTTGAGCGCGCGGATCAGCGGCTCCACTTCGGCCGGCACCTGGGTTTCATCGAGCGGCGCCAGCGAGCGCGCGGTCTGGCGATTGAGCTTGTCGGTGAGGATCTGCAGCGGCACCAGCTCTTCCTTGAGCACGTGCGAGAGGATCAGGCTGCCCACCACCAGCAGCAGGATCAGCGGCACGGAGACCGAAAGCAGGATTTCGTTGGCGGCGGTCTCGCGCCGATCCAGCAGTTCAGCCACTTCCACCACGATGGGCCCGCGCGGGACGCGCCCGGCTTCGCTGGTGGCCAGTTCATCCGAGGCCGGGCTGGGCAGGTTGACCGGTAGCCGCACGGCGCGCACCTGGCGCCCGCTGAACCAGGCGTAGAAGAGCCGCGCATCGTGCAGCGAGGTTTGCCCGGTGCCGTAGCCCAGCCAGGTGTCCATGCCGCCGATCAGCCCGTCGGGGCCGTGGATGCGCCAGTAGATGCGGTCGGTGCCTTCGGCCTCGACCAGCGTCTGCGCAATCATCGGGATGTCTTGCTCCAGCCGGGGGCCGGCAATGCGGATCTGCTGGGCGATATTGTTGGCCACGCCATACAGCGCGCGGTCGAATACCTGCGTGGTGTAGTGCGCCGCCAGCCAGTAGGAGAGCGAGCCGCTGGTCAGCACCAGCGCGAACAGTGGCGTGGCCAGTGCGCGCAGCAAGTGCACGCGCAGGCTTTGCGTGGAGGGCGAGCGCGCGGATGGCGTCGCGGCGGGCGTTGCGGCTTTGCCGGATGCGCCACCGGCGGCATCGGTCAGGGCCTTGGGAGGCTGGGGAGGACGTGGGCGCAGCCACATGGCGGGCTTCTCCCTGGGCGCGGCGTCAGGTGCCGGCGCGGATCTGCAGCAGGTAGCCGAAGCCGCGCACGGTCACGATCTCCACGTCGCATTCTTCGAGCTTCTTGCGCACGCGGTGCACGTAGACCTCGATGGCGGTATCGCCGACCGTGTCGCCGCCTTCCCCTGCGGGATGCGCGAAAGTGGCGAGATGGTCCTGCAGCTGCGCCTTGCTGACCACGCGGCCCTGGCGCTGCAGCAGCAGCTCCAGCACGGCGAATTCGCGCGGCGAAAGCTCCAGCGGCTTGCCATCGATGAACATGCGGCGGTCGTTGCCCGATAGGCGTAGCCGGCCGAGCCGCACGTCGCGCTCGGGCGCGGCCTCGCCGTGCTGGCTGCGGCGCAGCAATACGCGCACGCGCGCCTCCAGCTCGGGCAGGGCGAAGGGCTTGACCAGGTAGTCGTCGGCGCCGGCGTTCAGGCCAGAGAGCTTGTCTTCGAGTTCGTCGCGCGCGGTCAGGATGATGACCGGGGTGGTGCGGTTGCGGGCGCGGTAGCGCGCCAGCAGGGTCATGCCGTCGATGCCGGGCAGGCCCAGGTCGAGGATCACCAGGTCGTGTTGTTCGCGCAGCAGGTGCTCGGTGGCGTAGACGCCGTCGTGCACCACGCGCACCTGATGGCCGGCTTGGGCCAGGCCGGCTTCGACGCCACTGGCGATCTGGCGGTCGTCCTCGATCAGAAGGATACGCATGGTGGCAGGCTGGGGGGCAGGAAAGGAATCGGGAGAGTAACGAAAGTTACAAACGGTCAGCCAGCGATTGTACAGCGCACGACCGCCGGCGAGCTTTCGGTTTGCCTACAGTCTCCAGCGTGTCCTGGCTTGCCGCGTGCGCGCTCAGGCTTTTGCCAGCGAAGCAGCCGCGCGGTCCATGAAGGCGGCCAGATCGGTGTCGCGCCGGGTCAGGCCGTTGGCGTCATGGGTGGACAGGGTGACGTCGACCCGGTTGTAGACGTTGAACCACTCAGGATGATGGTCGGCCTTCTCCGCGGCCAGCGCCACGCGCGTCATGAAGGCGAAGGCGGCGTTGAAATCGGCAAAGGTAAAGCGCTTGTGGATCGCATCGCGGTCATCGACGGTGCTCCAGCCGGACAGGCTGGCCAGCAGCGGTGCACGTTCTTCAAGCGTTAGGGGCACGACGGGCGCAGGGGACATGAGGGGCTCGATGGTTGAAAAGGAAGTTGGCAAAGGGCAATGCCGGCCGGCCTGCCCGGCCTCCCGGCCCTTGCGATGTGCAGGGAGGCGGGGGCGGAGCAGGCATGCCGTCATTGTTTCACAAAGGATGCGCGCGGGTAGCGCCGGTAGCGCGTGTCAGACGTCGTCGCTGTCGGCCCAGCCTTCGCGCGAGCCGCGCTGGAGCACGAGGTCGGATTGCCCCACGTCGCCCGCGCCCAGCGTGGGCTGTGCGCGCAGTTCCTCATACAGCGGCGCAAAGTCTGGGCGGGTGGCGTCGAACAGCTGATCGAAGCTGTCGATCACGAAGTAAGTCTTCTGGAAGGTGTCGATGCGGTAGCGCGTGCGCATGATGCGCCGCACATCGAAGCCGATGCGGTTGGGGCTGGCCGAGTCCAGGCTGTAGATCGATTCGCCCTGGCTCGACAGGATGCCCGCGCCGTAGATGCGCAGGCCTTCCGGTGTGCGGATCAGGCCGAACTCCACGGTGTACCAGTACAGCCGCGCCAGCATGTCGAGCGCGCCCAGCGAAGCGGCCTTGAGCCCGCCCTTGCCGTAGGCCTCCATGTAGTTGGCGAAGACCGGGTTGATCAGCAGCGGCACATGGCCGAACACATCGTGAAAGCAGTCGGGCTCCTGCAGGTAATCGAGCTGCTCGGGCTTGCGCATCCACCAGCTGGCGGGAAAGCGGCGGTTGGCCAGGTGCTCGAAGAACACCGCGTCCGGCACCAGGCCGGGCACCGCCACCACCTGCCATCCGGTGGCGCGCATCAGGGTTTCGTTGAGCTGGTCGAAGCTGGGCACGCGGTCGCGCTCCATGCCCAGCGTGGACAGGCCTTGCAGGAACTCATCGCAGACGCGGCCGCGCAGCATCGAGGCCTGGCGGTCATAGAGCTTGGCCCACACCGCGTGGTCGGTGTCCGTATAGCGTTCCAGTGGCTGCGCGATGGTGAAGTCGGGGCGCAATTCCTGGCCGGACAGCAGGCCGGCGTCGAATTGTTCCTTGAGCTTGTCGGTCAGGGTGCCGGAAAAGCTGGCCTGGGCGTCGCCAGCGTGGGTGGCGGTAGCCATTGCGTCCATGATGTTTTATCTCCTGCGGATTTGCCGCACAGTTTAGCTAGGACGTGACGCAAGTGGCCCGCAAAAACGGCTTTGTTTCGTCATGAGATGCATCAGTCGCGCAAAAATTTGGTATTGTCTGCGGGAAATGTGCGTGGGTGCGCTGCCGTCGACAATCGGCGTACCGCCAGGCGGCGGCGGGGGTAGCATTCCTACCCGCAGGCCTGGTGCACAACAAGAAGCGATTCCGACTCGACCAACGCGCCTAGCGCGCCTAACGCGTCGAACCTGTCCAACGCGACCGAAGCGACCGAAGCGACATGACCATGATCAATCTCGACCCATTCGACCTCGCGCTGCTGGCGGCGTTGCAGACCGACGGCCGCTCCACCCACCAGCAGCTCGCCGAGCGCATTCATCTCTCACCCAGCCAGATCGGGCGTCGGCTCGCGCGGCTGGAGGCCGACGGCGTGATCACCGGCTACCGGGTGGTGCTGTCGCCGCCATCGCTCGGGCTTGGCGTGATGGTGTTCACCAGCGTCAAGCTGGCCCACCACGGTGACACCATCGTCGAGCGCTTCCGCGAGGACATCCTGCTGCTGGAGGAAGTGCAGGAGTGCTACTCGGTGGCCGGCGAGGCTGACTACTTGCTGCGCATCATGGTGCCCGACCTGCCAACGCTGGCCGAATTCACGATGAAGAAGCTCATGCGCGTGCCGGGTGTGGAAAGCGTGCGTTCCAACATCGTGCTGACCGCGCTCAAGCGCGACGGGCCGTTGCCACTGTCGCATTTGCGCTAGCCCGCGGGCCGTTCGCAGCTCGCGCGGGCTTGCGCTTGCCATCGGCGCATGTCACGCTCGCCGGGTGCCGTAATCGGAAGGGGTCAGGATGACGCAGATCGTCGCGCGGATGGACAAGCGTGAGAGACGTGGGTACTGGTGGGTTGCCGCGGCCTGCCTGCAGGCCGTGCTGGCGACCATGCCGGGCTCCGGCCAGGCGGCGCAGGTGGTACGTTTCTCGCCGGAGGGCGAGGTCGCTCGCGTGCGGCAGGTGGCGATCCGCTTCGATGAAGCGATGGTGCCGCTGGGCGACTTGCAGGCGAGCCCGCCCGCCACGGTGTCCTGCAATGGCAGCGCGATCACCGGACAGGCGCGCTGGATCGACGCGAAGAACTGGGCATTCGATTTTGCGCGTGATCTGCCGCCAGGCGTCAAATGCACGGTGCGCATGGCGCCCGGCCTCAAGAGCGAGGCCGGCAAGGCATACACCGGCAAGCCGGAGTATCGCTTCGAGACCGGCGGGCCCACCGTGGTCTCCGCGCGTCCCGGCGGCGGAGAAATCGAAGAGGACCAGGTCTTTGCACTGCGTTTCAACGGTCCGGCCACTGCCGGCTCGGTGCGCAACGCCACCTGGTGCCAGGCGCAAGGCCTGGGCGAGCGCATCCCCGTGCGTCTCATTGTCGGCAAGGAGCGCGACGCCGTGCTGGGCGCGCTGCGCTGGAAGCTGAAGGCCGACGAGGTGGATACCGTCCACCTGCTGGCCTGCCAGCAGCGCCTGCCGTCCGGCGCGCGCATGCAATTGGTGCTGGGCAGCGGCGTGGCCACGCCATCGGGGCTGGTCACGCGCGACGAACGGCGCTTCGACTACACCGTGCGCGAGCCCTTCACCGCGAGCTTTACCTGCGAGCGAGAGCGCGCGCAGTCGCCCTGCACGCCATTGCGGCCGATCTCGCTGTCGTTCTCCGCGCCGATTTCGCGCAAGGACGCCGAGCATATCCTGCTCAACACGCCCAAAGGCCCGCGCGCCCCGCAGTTCGAGCCGCAAGCGGCGCGCGACGCGCCCGTCAGCAGTGTCAGCTTCAAGCCACCCTTTGCCGAGAAGACCGAGTTGACACTGTCCGTGCCGGCTGGCCTGAAGGATGACAGTGGCCGCGTGCTGTCCAATGCGGAGCTGTTCCCGCTCAAGGTGGGCATGGCCGCGATGCCGCCGCTGGCGAAATTCCCGGCCGCGCCGTTCGGCGTGCTCGAGCGTTTTGGCGAGCTGCCCAAGGGCAAGCCAGCGGTCGACTATCCGGCGCTGCTGCCGGTGACGCTGCGCAATGTCGAGGCCGACCTGCCGGCGCAAGGCGTGCGCGCGCAGGCCGGCACGGTACGCCGCCTGAAGGTGGACGACGATGGCGCGGTGCTGCGCTGGTACGGGCTGGTTCGCCGGCTGCACGAAGGCAGCTGGACGCGTGGCGAGCTTGATGCCATTCTCGCCGGCCGCTCGCCGTCCGCGGTCAACAACCCGCGCAATGCGCCTTCCATCGAGACCCGCTCCATCTCGCTGCTCGATGGCGTGGCAGGTGCGCGCAAGCTCGCCATTGCGCAACTGGTTGAGCCGGGCGGCAAGGCGCCACGCCCGTTCGAGGTGGTCGGCATTCCCCTGCCCGAAGCCGGCTTTCATGTGGTGGAGATCGCTTCGCCGATGCTGGGCGAGGCGCTGCTCGGCAAGCCCGCGCCCATGTACGTGCGCACCGCCGCGCTGGTGACCAACCTCGGCGTGCATTTCAAGCTCGCGCGAGGCCCTGGCAAGATGACCGCGCTGGCGTGGGTCACTACGCTCGATGATGGCAAGCCGGTGGTCAACGCCGCGTTGGCGCTGCGCGATTGCAGCGGCAAGCTGCTGGCCTCGGGCCGCACCGATGCCGCCGGGCTGGCGAGTTTCAACGGCCTGGACGACGTGCGCGAGCGCAGTTGCGACGACACCGGGCTGTCCGGTTATTTCGTTTCGGCACGCATCGCCGCGGACCATCCGCAGGCACGCGGCCAGGCCGACATGGCTTTCGTGATGTCCGACTGGAACCAGGGCATCGAGAGCTGGCGCTTCAACGTGCCGACCGACACCAGCGCGGTGCCGGACGTGCGCGTGCACACCATCTTCGACCGTACCTTGCTGCGTGCCGGCGAGACCGTGTCGATGAAGCACATGATCCGCACCGAGACTGCGAATGGCTTCGCATTGCCGGGCGCGGGCGATCCCTTGCCGGAAAAGCTGGTCATCCAGCATGAAGGCAGTGGCCAGACTTACGAGCAGCCGGTGCAATGGCGCAGCACCGCTACCGGTGGGCGCAGCGCCGAAAGCACGTTCGCGATTCCCGCGGCGGCGAAGCTGGGCGTCTATACGGTGTCGTTCAGCGATGGGAAGGACCATGTGCTGGACAGCGGCAGCTTCCGCGTCGAGGCCTTCCGCCTGCCGGTGCTCGCGGGCACGCTCAAGGCCGGCAGCGGCGGGGCGCTGGTGGCCTCGGCGGAGGTGCCGCTCAACCTGGAAGTGCACTACGTCTCGGGTGGTGGCGCGGCAGGCTTGCCGGTGCAGGTGTCGGCGCTGCTGCGCGACAAGTACGTGCGCTTTGCCAACTACGACAGCTATGCCTTCACCGCGCCGCGCAAGCCGCAAAAGGACAGCAGCGGCGATGAGGACGAGGGCGAGGATGGCAATACGCCGCGCGACGATGCGCAGAAGCTGGTGGCGGACAAACTGCCGCTGAAGCTGGACAAGAACGGCGGCGGCACGCTCACCCTCAAGAACATGCCTAGGCTGGACGCACCCAAGGACCTGGTGGTGGAGTCGGGCTTTGCCGATCCCAACGGCGAGATCCAGACGCTGCGCCAGACGGTGCCAATTTGGCCGGCGGGCGTGGTGGCGGGCATCCGCACAGAGAGCTGGGTCTCGGTCAGGCAGAAGCTTCCCGTGCATGCCGTGGCGCTCGATCCGCAGGGGCGGCCGCAGGCCAACGTGCCGATCTCGCTGCGCGCACAGGTGCGCATCACCACCTCGGTGCGCAAGCGTGTGGTGGGTGGCTTCTATCGCTACGATAACCGCAACGAGAACAAGGACCTGGGCATCGTGTGCGAGGGCCGCACGGATGCGCAAGGCCGCATGCAATGCGACGTGACGCTGCCCGAGGCCGGCCAGGTGGAACTGATCGCGCGGGCCCGGGATAACGCGGGACGCGTATCGCAGGCCGCCACCTCGGTCTGGGTGACGCGCCAGGGCGAGCTGTGGTTCGGCGGCGAGAACAACGACCGCATCGACCTGCTGCCCGAGAAGAAGGCCTACGCGCCGGGCGAGACCGCCGTGTTTCAGGTGCGCATGCCATTCCGCCACGCCACCGCGCTGGTGGCGGTGGAGCGCGAGGGCGTGCTGGAGACCAGCGTGGTGGAGCTCAACGGGCGCGATCCCACGGTGCGGGTCAAGGTAAGGCCGGAGTGGGGCCCCAATGTGTATGTGTCGGTGCTGGCATTGCGCGGGCGCTTGCGCGAGGTGCCCTGGTATTCGTTCTTCACCTGGGGCTGGCGCCAGCCAACCGAGTGGTGGCAGGCGTTTCGCAGCGAGGGCCGCGAGTATGCCGCGCCGAGCACGCTGGTGGACCTGTCCAAGCCGGCATTCCGCCTCGGGCTGGCGGAGATCCGCGTGGGCAACGAGGGCTACAAGCTCGACGTGAAGGTGACGCCCGACAAGACGAGCTATCCCGTGCGCGGCAAGGTGCAGGTAGCCGTGCAGGTGAAGCTGCCAGACGGCAGGCCTGCCGCCAATGGCGAAGTCGCACTTGCCGCGGTGGATGAAGCCCTGCTGGAGCTGATGCCGAACACGAGCTGGGATCTGCTCGACGCCATGCTGCGCCGTCGCAGCTATGGCGTGCAGACCGCCACCGCGCAGATGGAAATCATCGGCCGGCGCCACTACGGCCGCAAGGCCGTGCCGGCGGGCGGCGGCGGCGGCAAGAGCCCGACGCGCGAGCTGTTCGATACCTTGCTGCTGTGGAATCCGCGCGTGCAGCTTGACGGCGAAGGGCGCGCCACGCTGACGGTGCCGCTCAACGATTCGCTCACGCGATTCCGTATTGTGGCCGTGGCCGACCTGGGCGTGGGCCGCTTCGGCAACGGCAGTGCCACCATTGCTGCCACGCAGGACCTGCAGCTGATCTCGGGACTGCCGCCGCTGGTGCGCGAGGAAGACCGCTATCGCGCCATGTTTACGCTGCGCAATACCACGCAGCGCGCGATGACGGTGCAGGCCGTGGCGCGTGTGAGCCCGCCGGGACAGTCCGTGCAGCCGCAGGCGCTGGCCGCGCAGACGGTGGAGATCCCCGCGGGCGAATCGCGCGAGATTGGCTGGGATGCGGCCGCGCCACTGTTGCCGGCGGGTTCGTCGGGCCAGAACGGCACGGTGCAATGGGAGGTGGAAGCTACCGAGGCCGGCAAGACGGGCGGCGCCAGTGACCGCGTCAAGCTCTCGCAGCAACTGGTGCCGGCGGTGCCGCTCACCGTGCAGCAAGCCACGTTGGCGCAGCTCGCGCCAAACCTGTCGGTGCCGGTACGCGCACCGCAGGGTGCGCTGGCCGATGGCGCGGGGCAGCCTCGCGGTGGCCTGCAGGTGAACCTGCAAGCCTCGCTGGCAGGTGGCATGCCGGGCGTGCGCGAGTGGTTCCGCAACTATCCGTTCTCGTGCCTGGAGCAGCGCGCCTCGCGCGCGATCGGGCTGGGCGATGCGGCGCAGTGGAATGCACTGGCCACGCAACTGCCTGGCTATCTCGACAACGACGGGCTGGCCGCGTATTTCCCGCTGCAAAACGACGGTAACGCCGGCAGCGAGGTGCTGACCGCCTACCTGCTGGCCGTGTCCGACGAAGCCGTGCGCGCGGGGCTGCCGCTGCGCCTGCCCGACGAAACGCGGGCCCGCATGGAAAGCGGATTGGCCGCGTTCATCGAGGGCCGCATCAAGCGCGAACGCTGGGCACCGACGCAAGACCTGGAGGTGCGCAAGCTGGCGGCGTTAGAGGCGCTCTCGCGCAGCGGGCAAGCGCAGGCGCGCATGCTGGGCTCGATCCAGATCTTGCCGGCGCAGTGGCCCACCTCGGCGCTGCTCGACTGGATTGCCGTGCTGTCGCGCGTGCAGGATATCCCGCAGCGCGAAGAGCGCCTCGCGCAAGCGCAGCAGATCCTGCGCTCGCGGCTGATGGTGCAAGGCACGCGGCTGGCGTTTTCCACCGAGCGCGGCGACAACTGGTGGTGGCTGATGAGCGGCGGCGATCTCAACGCCGCACGCCTGTTGGCGCTGTCGCTCGATCTGCCCGGCTGGAAGGACGAAAGCGCGCAACTCGCTACCGGCTTGCTCGGCCGGCAGATGCGCGGTGCCTGGGGCACGACCACGGCCAACGCCTGGGGCTCGCTGGCGATCACGCGCTTTGCGCAAGCCTTCGAGAAGACGCCGGTGTCGGGCGCCACGCGCGTGATGCTGCAGGGGGTGCCCGATGCATCGCGCAGCTTCGACTGGGCGCACGCCGGGAAGGTGGATGGCGTGGCAAGCGGCGGCATCAGCCTGCCGTGGCCACGCGCGGGCGAGTCCGCCACGCTGCAGGCCGTGCAGCAAGGCGCTGGCAAACCCTGGGCCACGGTGCGCGCGCTGGCGGCGGTGCCGCTCGCCGCGCCGCTCTCGGCGGGCTATCGCATCACGCGCAGCGTAACGGCGGTGGAGCAGGCGGTGGCGGGCAAGTGGTCGCGCGGCGACACGTATCGCGTGAAGCTGGAGATCGATGCGCAGGCCGACATGACCTGGGTGGTGGTGAGCGACCCGGTGCCCGCCGGCGCCACCATTCTCGGCAGCGGCCTGGGGCGCGACTCGGAGATCGCCACGCGCGGCGAGCGGCGCAAGGGCGCATGGCCTGCGTTCACCGAGCGCACCCCGCAGGCCTTGCGCGAGTATTACGCCTACATGCCGCGCGGCAGTGCCACGGTGGAATACACCGTGCGCCTGAACAATGCCGGCGAGTTTGCCTTGCCGCCCACCCGGGTCGAGGCGATGTACGCGCCGGATGTATTCGGCGCGCAACCCAATGCCAGACTGACCGTAGGAGCACGCCCTTGAGCTGGCTTGCAATGATGATGCCCGCGCGGGTGCGCGAGTGGTGGCTGGCCGGCACCATGGCCGGACTGGTCTACGGCGGCCTGCTGGTCACCGTTGCGATGGACTCGCCGCCCGGCGCGCCGCTGAACGGGCAGATCGCCTTCCAGCCGGTGTGGAAGACCGCCATGGCGCTGTTGCTGGTACGCGCCGCGCGTTTCCATCCGATACGCCGCGAGCGGCGCTGGCTGATGGCGGCGCTGTTGTTCTCCGCGCTGGGGGACTTTCTGCTGGCGATGCCATGGCTGTCGTTCTCCTTCATCGGCGGCCTTGGGGCTTTCCTGATCGCGCACTTCGCTTACCTTGGCTTGTTCGTGCCCATGGCGGGAGATTGGCGCGCGCATCGCCTGATCGCCTGCGGCGTGGTCGTGGGCGCGGCCGGCGTGATGCTCGCACGCTTCTGGCCCAACCTGGGCACGTTGGCGGTGCCGGTCTCGGTCTATGTCGGCGCACTCGCGGCGATGGCCTGCGCCGCGTTGCTGGCGAAACTGCCGACGCCGCTGGCGGCAATGGGTGCGCTGTGCTTTGCCGTGTCAGATGGCTTGCTTGGCACCGCGCGGTTCCTCGCGCCGTTCGATACCTTCGCGCTCGGCATCTGGTGGACTTACGCGGCCGCGCAAGTGCTGCTGGTGGCCGGCGCGGCGGCCGGGCGGGACAAATGAACGCAGGCCTGCGCGTGCTAGCCGTGATGGCCTGCGTGGCCTGCGCGCCTACGCATGCGCTTGCGCTAGCGTCTTACGACAGCGTGCGCGCCAGCTGGCGCAGCGCGGATGTGGTGGTGCTCGACCGCCATGGCGAAACGCTGTCCCGGGTGCGCGACGATTTTCGTTCGCGCCGCGGCGACTGGGTCACGCTGGCGGAGATATCGCCCGCGGTGCGCACCGCTATCGTGCTGTCGGAGGACCGTCGCTTCTATGCGCACAGCGGGGTGGACTGGCAGGGCGTCGCCGCAGCAGCGTGGGCCAACCTGTGGAACACGCGCACGCGCGGCGCCTCCACCCTGACCATGCAGCTCGCCGGCTTGCTCGACGAGGACCTGCGGCGTGCCGACAGCGGCCGCAGCGTGAGCCAAAAGATGGCGCAGGCCGTGCGCGCGACGGCACTGGAGCGCAACTGGAGCAAGGACCAGATCCTCGAGGCGTATCTCAACCTGGTGCCGTTTCGCGGCGAGCTGGTCGGCCTGTCCGCGCTGTCGCAGGCGCTGTTCGGCAAGTATCCGAGCGGCCTCGATGCACGTGAGGCGGCGCTGGCGGTAGCGCTGGTGCGCGCGCCCAACGCGCGTGCGCCGCAGGTGGCGCTGCGTGCGTGCGGCATCCTGCGCGAGCAGCAATTGCCCAAGGCATGCGATGGGCTGGACGGCTTCGCGCAACTGGCGTTGCTGCGCAGCAGCGGCAGCACTGCGGGCACAACATCGGCACCGAACCTCACGCCGAACCTCGCGCCGCATCTGGCGCGCTTGCTGGTATCGCAAGCCCGTGCCGGCGGGCCGGTGCCTGCCACCATCACGTCCACGCTCGATGCCGGCCTGCAACGCATCGCCACGGCGAGCCTGGATCGACATCTGCGCGAGCTTGCCGGACGCAATGTGGAAGACGGCGCGGTGGTGGTGATCGACAACACGAGTGGCGACGTGCTGGCTTACGTTGGCTCATCGGGCGTGTTGTCGGCGGCCGCGCAGGTCGATCACGCGGCCGCGCCGCGCCAGGCCGGATCCACGCTCAAGCCGTTCCTCTATGAGCAGGCGCTGGAGGGGAGGCGGCTGACCACGGCGTCGCTGCTGGACGACCGGCCAGTCAACCTGCCCACGGGCGGCGGCGGGGGCCTCTATGTGCCGCAGAACTACGACCGGCAATATGCGGGCTGGGTGAGCATGCGGGCCGCGCTGGCGTCGTCGTTGAACGTACCCGCGGTGCGCACGCTGGTGATGGTCACGCCGTTTCGCTTTCACCAGCGGCTGACCGCGCTCGGCTTGCCGCTGGCGCAGGCCGGCGATTACTACGGCTACAGCCTTGCGCTGGGTAGTGCCGATGTGCCGCTGATCGCGCTCACCAATGCCTATCGTGCGTTAGCCAACGGCGGGCGTTATGGGGGCGCACGGCTGCGCGCCGATGCGCCGCAGATGCCAGTGCGCGCGGTGATGTCGCCTGCTGCGAGCTATCTGGTTGCCGACGTGCTGTCGGATCGCCACGCGCGGGCGCGCACGTTTGGCCTGGACAGCCCGCTGACCACGCGCTTCTGGACCGCGGTCAAGACGGGCACGTCGAAGGACATGCGCGACAACTGGTGCGTGGGCTGGTCGCAGCGCTACACGGTTGGCGTGTGGGTGGGAAACGCCAGCGGCGCAAGCATGCATGAGGTCTCGGGTGTGTCCGGCGCCGCGCCGGTGTGGCACGAGATCATGGAGGCGTTGCACCGCTCGGTGCCGAGCGTGGCGCCGGCCATGCCCGCCGGCGTGGAGCGTGTGCCGTTGCACTTCGCCGATGACCTCGAGCCCGCGCGCGATGAGGTCTTCCTTGCGGGTACTGCCATGCGCGTTGTCAACATTGCCAGCGCGGATAGCGTGCGCGCCACCAAGGATCGCGTGACCGCCATCGCCAGCCCTGCCGACGGCACCGTGTTCGCGCTCGATCCCGATATCCCGCCGGCGGCGCAGCGCGTCTGGTTCCATGCCGAGGGTGTCAGCGGACAGACCGCGCAACGCGTGAGCTGGCGCATCGACGGCAAGCCGCTGGGGCACGGCGGCCAGCTCTCCTGGCTGCCCTGGCCTGGCCGGCACGAGGTGGAGTTGCTGGATGCCGCGGGCAAGGTGGTTGACCGCATCGGCATCGAAGTGCGCGGCGCCGTAGCCAAGGCCCCCCCCCCCCCCCCGCCGCTGACTAGGCGGCTGACTATGCCGGCGCGAGTGGTGCGCGCGCCTTGAGGAAGTCGACGAACACGCGCAGTTTGGCCGGCATCAGCAGGCGGCCCGGGTAGTAGAGGTAGAAGCCATCGAACGGCGGCAGCCAGTCGTCCAGCACCGTGACCAGCTGGCCCGAGGCGAGAGGTGCGCGCAGCAAGGCCTCGAACTCGTAAAGCAGCCCGAGCCCGGCGAGCGCTGCCTGGTGCAGCAGGGCCTTGTCATTGGCGATCAGCGCGACGCCGGTATCGACCGTGGCCTGGCGCGCGGCATGCATGAACTCCCAGCGATAGACCTGGCCCGCGGGGCCGAAGCGGTAGTGCAGGCAGGCATGCGCCTGCAGCTCGCGCGGCAGCTTGGGCTTGCCATGGCGCGCGAAGTAGTCCGGCGTGCCGGCCACCACCATGCGCATCGGGCCGGTGATGGGAATCGCCACCATGTCGCGTTGCAACGCCTCCCCCAGACGCAGGCCTGCATCGAAGCCCTCCGCGATCAGGTCGGTAAAGCGGTCGTCGACGGCGACGTCGACGCAGATCGACGGATAGAGCCGCATGAACTCCACCAGCACCGGTTGCAGCGCGGTGGCCGCAGCCGAGTGCGAGGTGGTGATGCGCAGCGTGCCGGCAGGCATTTCGCGCTGCTGGCGCGCGTCGTCGGCCGCCGCCCCGATCTCCGTCAGCGCGGGCTCCACGCGGGCCAGCAGCGCGGCGCCCGCGTAGGACACCCCCCCCCCCCCGCGCCGGCTTCGGACAGGCCGACCCGGCGCGTGGTCCGTTGCAGCAGGCGTACGCCCAGGCGCTGCTCAAGCTGGCGGATAGTCTGCGAGACGGCCGATGGGCTCACCGCCAGCGCGGCGGCGGCGGCGGTGAAGCTGCCCAGGCGCGCCACGCGGACGAAGGCGGCCATGGCAGGCAGCAGGTCGGGGTCAAGGCAGACGTCAGGTTTCATGATGCGGCGAGGGTAGCATGGCGCGCCTTGCCGCAAAGCGTGCGGTGGCGCGTCGCTACCGTACGGCTTGCGGTGCGGATCCTGGCAGATGCGGCAACCGTGAACGGCTGAGCAAGCCGAACACCAATGCCGCCGACGCAACGGTGATCGCCGCGAGGATATACAGCAGGACCCGGAAGGCGTCGTCATAGCCTTGCACCAGCGCTTGCTCGCCCGCCTGCGGGAGCAGGGCCATGGCGCGGGGCAAGTCGCCCATGGCGAGCCGGTGCGCATCTGGCCAGCCATAGCAGGCCGCCGGCGCACACCAGTAAGCCCAGGCCACAGATCAGGCCCGCCGAGATCCAGCGGGTCAGATGCCCGGCCAGCAGCGGCACCACCAGCATCGGTGCGGACAGCGCAATCATCATGCGGCCGGCTTCGATCGCGCTGTAGCCTTCGATGCCGATCAGGCGGACCGGCAGCAGCGCTTGCAACAGCACGTATGAATACGCGGGCACGGCCGCCTGAAAATGCACGCCGACAAAGCGCGGATAGCGAAACAGCGACAGGTCCAGCATAGGCGTGCGCACGCGCTGCTCGATCATGACGAACGCCAGCATCAGCACGGCGGCGCTTGCCAGCAGCAAGATCACCGGCAAGCTGCCCCAGCCGCTGTCTGGCGCGCGCAGCACGGCATAGGTGAACAGGCTTAGCGCGCCGGTAAGGGCGCCCGCGTGGCCAGTCGAGCCCGCTGGCGGCGGGGTCGCGCGATTCGCGCATGCAGCGATTGGCTATCGCCTGTTGCTGCCCGACTTGGCTGCGTTCTGCGCCGCCTATCCGGAGATCGAGTTCGACCTGGATTTCAGCGACCGCATGGTGGACGTGGTGGAGGAGGGCTTCGACCTGGTGATCCGCAGCGGCGAGTTGGTGGATTCCCAGCTGATGGCGCGGCGCCTGCGGCCTTTTCGCCAGGTGGTGTGCGCGGCGCCGGACTACTTCGCGCTGCGCGGCATGCCCGTGCGGCCGAAGGACCTGGAGCACCATGTTTGCCTGCGCTATCGTTTCCCCTCCAGCGGGAAACTGCAGGATTGGGTGTTGACGCAGGATGCCGGCGGCGAGGAAGTCCGTTTGCCGGCCACGTTCGCCTTGAACAGCATCGAAGGCGTGCTGGCCGCGGCGATCGGCGGCCTGGGCATTTGCTACGTGCCGGATTTCGTGGCGCAGGAGGCGCTGCACGAGCAGCGGCTAGTGACGGCGCTGGACACATTCAACGTGGTGCAGGGCACGTTCTGGATGCTGTGGCCATCGAGCCGGCACATGCTGCCTAAGCTGCGGGTGCTGGTTGACTTCCTGTCCCGCCGGGAGAACCCGGGATGAGAGCCCCTTCCCATCGCTCTTCCCATCGCCCATGGTGTCCAGCTTAAGAGGGTAACCCGATTGTGAAGCTGTGCTTCATGACGCATGCGGCGTAGCCGGCTGTTTCCGTGCCCCGGCCTTGGCGATACTGCCGAGGTTCCTCAACCAAGGAGTTCCGCATGACCGCACTACGCAAGCTGGGCCGGCATGGCCCACAGGTATTCCCCCTTGGCCTGGGCTGCATGGGCATGAGCGAGTTCTACGGCGCGCATGACGACGCCGAATCTATTCGCACTATCAATTACGCAATTGATAATGGTGTGAATTTTATCGATACGGCTGATATTTATGGGCCATACACCAACGAGAGCCTAGTAGGCCGGGCCATCGCGGCGCGCCGGGACAGCGTGGTGCTGGCGACCAAGTTCGGCATCGTGCGCGACGCCGCCAACCCGGTGGCGCGCGGCGTGGATGGCCGGCCCGAATATGTGCGAGCCAGCTGCGATGCCAGCCTCAAGCGGCTCGGGGTGGAGCATATCGACCTGTACTACCAGCACCGGGTCGATCCGCAGGTGCCCATCGAGGAAACCGTGGGCGCGATGGCGGAACTGGTGAAGGCGGGCAAGGTACGCTGGCTGGGATTGTCGGAGGCCGGCGCGCAGACCATCGAGCGCGCGCATGCCGTGCATCCCATCACCGCGCTGCAAAGCGAGTATTCGCTGTGGACGCGCGACGTGGAGGCAGGTGGCGACCAGAGCATTCTCGCTACGTGCCAGCGGCTCGGCATTGCCTTCGTGCCATACAGCCCGCTGGGCCGGGGTTTCCTGACCGGGGCCATCCGCAGCCCTGAGGATTTCGCGCAGGACGATTACCGCCGTACCAGCCCGCGTTTCATGGGTGAGAACTTCGCGCGCAACCTGGCGCTGGTGGACAAGGTGAACGCGCTGGCGCGCGACAAGGGCTGCAGCCCGGCGCAACTGGCACTGGCGTGGGTGCTGGCGCGTGGCGAAATGCTGGCGCCGATTCCCGGCACGCGGCGCGTGGCCAACCTTGACGACAACCTTGGCGCGCTGGACGTGGTGCTGGACGCGGCGGACATGGCGGCCATCGACGCCGTGTTCCCGGCAGACGCAGTAGCGGGTACGCGCTATCCGGGGCAGGTGATGTCCTTGCTGGCACGCTGAACCGCCTGAAGCTGTGGAGCTTGGGGGCAGGCCGGCGGCGAGTTCGCCGATAATCCAGCATCGCGAACCGCCTCCGGAGCCACCCGCCATGTCCGTTGCCCTGCTAGACGCCGCCCAGACCGCGGCCCGCCTGCCTTACCCCGCGCTGGCCCGTGCCATTGCCGCCATGCTGGCCGAGTTGCGCGCGGGCACGGCCATGGCGCCGCCGCGCATTGCGTTGCCCGTAGGGGACCCCGCCGGCGGGGAAGGCACGCTGCTGGTGATGCCGGCGCGCAACCGGGAGCTGGTGATGACCAAGAACATCACCGTGCACCCCGGGAATCCGCAACGCGGCCAGCCCAATATCCTCGGCGAGGTGGTGGTGGCCGACGCCCATACCGGACGCCGGCTGGCGCTGCTGGACGGGCCCACCGTGACGGGCCGGCGCACTGCCGCCGTGTCGCTGCTGGCGGCGCAGAGCTTCGCGCCGGATCCCGCTGGCGAGCTGTTGATCATCGGTGCTGGCGTACAGGCGCTGACCCATCTGGAAGCCTTTGCCGCCGGCCTCTCGCCGCGCCGGGTGTGGCTGCATTCGCGCACGGCCGCCAAGGCCGAAGCCCTCGCCGCGCATGCGCGCACGCTGGGCGTGGAGGCGCAGTCGGTGGATGACGTGCGCACGGTCTTGCCGCGCGTGTCGATGGTGGTGACGGTGACGTCCAGCCTGGTGCCGGTGCTGCCGGACCTGGATAGCGGCCTGTGGCGCGACGATCATTTCATCGCCGCGGTGGGCGCGTTCCGCCCGGAGATGTGCGAGCTGCCGCCGGCGCTCTGCCAGGCGGCCTCGGCGCACGGCCGGTTGCTGGCCGATACCTTGTTCGGCATCGAGGAGGAGGCGGGCGACCTGCTGCAGGCGGGCATCGCCTGGTCTACCGTGCAGCCCTTCGAGCGCGCCATCCTCACCGCGGACGCACTGCGCGCGCGCGGCGGCAGCCCGCTTGTCTTCAAGAGTGTCGGTTATGCCCTGTGGGACCTGGCGGCGTGCGTGCTCGCAAGCGCCGGCACAGCGTAATTCCCTTGCGACGAGTAGGCCTATACCGTGCAGTAGGTTTTTTGGCCGGCGAGCGTCGCGAATTGCATACAGATTCCCTGGCCAGTTTGGTTTGTTTGCCTGCGTTTCTAATGGTTAACCCGTGCTTTAGGGGCAGGCTTCTACAAAAGTATTAAGCGTTTGAAACAGACGGGTCACACCAGACCGGATAATGCCTGCCCCGGGTAGAGAGTCAATACAAGGAGTAAGAGGCATGTCCCCCAAGAATATCCTGCTGGCCAGCGTAGCCATGCTAGTTGCTGGTGCCGCGCAAGCGCAGAGTGCCGGCAGCAATATCGTCAGCCTGGGCTGGTTCCGCGTGATGCCGACGAGTTCGGCCGATGCGCTGGTCGTCGATAGCATCGGTGGCGTCCCCATCAACCACACCGAAGCCGGCACGAGTGCCAAGATCCAGTCCGCGGATACGCTTGGCATCGCGTTCACGCACTTCTTTACCGACAATATCGCAGGCGAAATCGTGGCGGGGATTCCGCCGAAGCACGACGTGGAGGGCGCTGGCACGTTTGCCAAATACGGCACGCTGGGCAATGTGCGGCAATGGAGCCCGGCGGTACTGGTGAAGTACCACTTCGGGCAAGCGAAGACCAAGTTCCGCCCCTATGTGGGCCTTGGCGTGAACTACACGTGGTTCACCGACGAGACCATCAACAACCAGACTTTCGTGCGCTCAGAGTTTGGTCCGAACGCCAGGATGACGGCGAGCGCCAAGAGCTCGTGGAATCCGGTGTTCAATGTTGGCGCGAACTACGCCATCACCGATAACTGGTTCGTCGGCCTGTCGGTGTCCTACCTGCCGCTGTCCAGCACGGCCACGCTCACCACGCAGAACGCGGGTGCGGCGGGCAATGCTACCGTTGTGTCGCATACCAAGATCAAGATCGATCCGGTCGTGACCTTCCTGAACGTCGGCTACCGCTTCTAAGAAGCGACTCACCAGACGACAAAACGGGCGCCATTGCTGGCGCCCGTTTTGCTTTGTGCCGCTGCCGGCTCAGCCCGCGGCCTGGGTGCTGCCCTTGACGGGATAGCCAGCGGCCTCGATGGCTTCGCGCAGCGCTTGGCCGCTGGCGGTGGCTTCTACCGTGACTGCCTGTGCGGGGATGTCGGCCGACACCTTCGCGGCGGGATCGAGCGCTTGCACGGCGCGGGTGATGGCGCCCACGCAATGGCCGCACGACATGCCTTCAACCTGGAACTGGATCATCTGCAATCTCCTGCTGGTACCTGGGGTAAGGAATCAAGGTGAGCGTCCGGCCGTCCAAAAAGCGTACCTGTCGCTGCGCTGGCCGGGCCGGACTTTGGTCTACCCCTGAAGTTTGCACCTTCCCACCGTGGGAAGCGCAAGGCCTTTTCCAAACGTTCTCGCGTGCGACACGTGATGAATGCGCTGCTTGCGCGGGCTTGACCTTCCCAACATGGTAAGGTCCATGATGTGGTTGTCATCACTGTGGACCCGATCCCTGCCATGCCCGCTAACTCCCGACTCCTTCCCGTATCCGGCGCCGCAGCAGGCGCGCCGGCCTCCGAATGGCGGCTGCCGATCGGCGGCATGACGTGTGCCTCGTGCGTGCGGCGCGTCGAGACTGCGCTGGGCAAGGTGCCTGGCGTGCGCCAGGTCGCCGTCAACCTCGCCACCGAAGAAGCCACGCTGCAGGCCGATGGCGCAGCCGTGCTGCCGGCGGCCGCCGAGGCCGTGAGGGCTGCCGGTTACGAGGTGCCGCACCAGGCCATGACCTTGTCCATCAGCGACATGACGTGCGCTTCCTGCGTGGCCCGCGTCGAGCGTGCGCTGAAGGCCGTGCCCGGCGTGGTGGAGGCGCAGGTCAACCTGGCCACGGAGCAGGCTGAGGTGACCGTGCTGCGCGGTGCCGTGGATGCAGAAGCATTGGCCGCTGCGGTGGCGCGCGCCGGTTATGGCGCAGTGCCGGTCACCGGCGAATTGCCGGCTGGGGCGGTGCTTGGCGAAGGCTTCTGGTCCGGGCCGTGGCCGGTGGCGATCTCGGCGGTGCTATCGTTGCCGCTGGTGGCGCCCATGGTGGCCGAATGGTTCGGCGTGCACTGGATGCTGCCGGCCTGGGTGCAGTGGCTGCTGGCCACGCCGGTGCAGTTCGTGTTTGGCTGGCGTTTCTACAAGGCTGGCTTCAAGGCGGTGCGCGCGGGCGCGGGCAATATGGATCTGCTGGTCGCGCTCGGCACCTCGGCGGCTTATGGCTTGTCCTTGTGGCTGATGTGGCGTGGCGCGCACGATATGCCGCATCTGTACTTCGAGAGCGCGGCGGTGGTCATCACGCTGGTGCGCCTGGGCAAGTGGCTGGAAACGCGCGCCAAGCGCCAGACGGCGGATGCCATCCGCGCGCTGGCCGCGCTGCGCCCCGATAGCGCGATCGTGCGCCGCGACGGCGCGGAGGTAAGCGTTGCGCTGGGCTCGGTGCGGGTCGGCGACGAGATCGTGGTGCTGCCGGGCGCACGCGTACCCGTGGATGCCAAGGTAATCGAAGGCAGCAGCCATGCGGACGAATCCATGCTGACCGGCGAGAGCCTGCCGGTACCGAAGGCACCCGGCGCGCTGCTGACCGGCGGCGCCATCAACTACGAAGGCCGCCTGGTGGCGCGCACGGTGGCGGTGGGCGCGGAGACGGTGCTGGCGCGCATCATCCGCATGGTCGAGCACGCGCAAGCCGCCAAGGCGCCAATCCAGCGCATGGTCGACCGCGTGAGCTCGGTCTTCGTGCCGGTGGTGCTGGGCATCGCGCTGGTCACGCTGCTAGGCTGGGGCCTGTTCGGCGGCAACTGGGAGGCGGCCTTGCTCAACGCGGTGGCGGTGCTGGTGATCGCCTGCCCGTGTGCGCTCGGCCTGGCCACGCCGACCGCGATCATGGCGGGCACGGGAGCGGGTGCGCGCGCCGGCATCCTGATCAAGGACGCCGAGGCGCTGGAAGTGGCGCACCGGGTCAAGGTGGTGGTCTTCGACAAGACCGGCACGCTGACGGTGGGTAAGCCGGAAGTGGTGGCGCTGGCGGTGCCGGCGGGTGCCGGTGACGATGCGCAGCCGCGCTTGCTGGCGCATCTGGCCGCGCTGCAGGCCGGCAGCGAGCATCCGCTGGCGCACGCGGTGCTGGCAGCGGCCCGCGCGCGCGGCATCCACGCGCCGACCGCTACCGATGTGCGTGCATTGCCTGGCATGGGCTTGTCCGGCATGGTCGATGGCGTGGCATTGCAGCTTGGCAGCGAGCGGCTGCGCGCCTCGCTGGGCGCAGCGGCGGGTACGCTTGAAGCGCAGGCGCAGGCACTGCAGCAAGCGGGCCGCACGGTGTCCTGGCTGATCGAGATGGGTGCGGGGGATGCGTCGCCCGCGCAACACCGCGTGGTGGGACTGGTTGCCTTTGGCGACGCCATCAAGCCTGGTGCGCGGCGCGCGATCGAGCGGCTGCGCGCCGCCGGCGTGCGCACGGTGATGCTGTCCGGCGACAACCAGGGCGCCGCCGCGCGCGTGGCCAAGACGCTGGGGCTGGACGAGGTGCAGGCGGAAGTACTGCCGGCCGACAAAGCCGAGCGCGTGAACGGGCTCAAGGCAGACGGCACCGTGGTGGCGATGGTTGGCGACGGCATCAACGATGCGCCGGCGCTGGCCGCGGCGGATGTCGGCATCGCCATGTCGACCGGCACCGATGTGGCCATGCATGCTGCCGGCATCACGCTGATGCGTGGGGACCCGGCGCTGGTGGCCGATGCGCTGGCGATTTCGCACCGCACCGTGCGCAAGATTCGCGAGAACCTGTTCTGGGCCTTCTTCTACAATGTGATCGGCATCCCGCTGGCGGCGGCCGGCCTGCTCAACCCGGTCGTGGCCGGCGCGGCCATGGCTTTCTCCAGCGTGAGCGTGGTCGGCAATGCGCTGCTGCTGCGGCGCTGGAAGCCGGCGGGAGAGCAAGCATGAGTATCGGCAAGAATATCGGCGAAGCGGCACAGGCTTCCGGCGTTACCGCCAAGATGATCCGGCACTACGAGTCCATCGGCCTGCTGGCGCCGCCGCCGCGCAGCGAGGGCGGTTACCGCCGCTACGACGAGCGCGCGGTGCACACCTTGCGCTTCGTGCGGCGTGCCCGTAATCTCGGGTTCTCGCTGGACGAGATACGCGGGCTGCTGTCGCTGTGGCACGACCGCGCGCGAGCCAGCGCCGACGTCAAGGCGCTCACCTTGCGCCACGTGGCGGATCTGGAGCAGCGCATTGCCGAGCTTGCCGCCATGCGCGACACGCTGCGCCAGCTGGCCGAGGCCTGCAGCGGCGATGCGCGGCCCGACTGCCCGATCCTCGCGGATATGGCGCAGGCGGGATTCGGCCTGGCGGCGGAGGAATCGGATGCGGGCGGCAACAGCGATGGCGCGGTGCCGGCCTGCCATCGTCACGACGAGGACAGCACCGCGGCCTCCTAGTCAGGGAGGGCCGGCGGCATCGTAGCGGAACACAGTTGGAGATCAACCGAATGGATCGACCGAGTACCGCTGCTCCCGCCGAGCCGACCGACGTTGGCGGCCCTGCCGTGGCGGCCCCCGCGCGGACCGCCACCCCCGTCGAAAGCCGCCAGCGCATGCGCGACGGCACGGAACTGTTTCTGCGCACCTGGCAGCCCGATCCCGAGCTGTTCCCGGAACCCGCCGGTTCGCTGTTGCTGGTGCACGGCCTGGCCGAGCATTGCGGCCGCTACCAGCACGTGGCGGAACTGCTGTGCGGCCTGGGCCTGCGTGTGCGCGCCTACGACCAGCGCGGCCATGGCGCCAGCGGCGGCCCGCGCATGGTGGCGGAGCATCCGGATGTGTTCGTCGAAGACCTCACCGAAATCCACGACGCCGCGGTGGGCCAGTGGCGGGAGCTGCCGTTCCTGCTGGGGCACAGCATGGGCGGGCTGGTGGCAGCGCGCTTTGCCACCGCGCGCGTGCGGCCCATCCGCGCGCTCGTGCTGTCATCGCCGGCGCTGGCCTTGAGGCTGTCCGCCCCAATGCTGGCCCTGCACCGCATGCTGCTGACGCTGGTGCCGCGCCTGCGCGTGCCCAACCCGATCGATGCGCGCTACCTGTCGCACGACGCCGCGGTGGTGGCGCAGTACCGCGCCGATCCGCTGGTGCAGGGCACCATCAGCGCCGGCGTGCTGGAGACCTTCGTGCGCGGCATGGCGCAAGCGCAAACCGATGCGCCCATGCTGGAAGCACCCATGCTGATGCTGGTGGCGGGCGACGATCGCATCGTCGATCCGGCCGGCAGCCGCCGCTTCTTCGACAACGCGCCGCCCGACCTGCGCGACGCGCTCTGGTTCGACACCGGCTACCACGAGATCTTCAACGAGGCACAGCCGCTGCGCGGCGAGGTACTGGCCGCGCTCACCGGCTGGCTGCGCAAGCATCTGCAGCCACAGGCGGCGTGAGCGCGCATGATGTGTCCCTGGCTGCCATCACCTGAACCATTGCGCGCAGCCGTGGCCCAAGTTCGGCATGCCGCGCACGGACGCACGCATTTGCCATCCCGGCGGGATATTCCCGCGCGGGCTCATCATCAACCTTTCCAAACGTGGCGCAAGGCCTGACAAGAGAAAGCATGGAGACATACGACTACATCATCGTCGGCGCCGGATCGGCAGGCTGCGTGCTGGCCAACCGCCTGACCCAGGATCCCGAGGTGAGCGTGCTGCTGCTGGAAGCCGGCGGGCGCGACGACTACCACTGGATTCACATCCCGGTGGGCTACCTGTATTGCATCGGCAACCCGCGCACCGACTGGATGTACCGCACCGTGGCGCAAGCCGGCCTGGGCGGGCGCTCGCTGGGCTACCCGCGCGGGCGCGTGCTGGGTGGCTCGTCCTCGATCAACGGCATGATCTATATGCGCGGGCAGCGTGAAGACTATGACGACTGGGCGCGCCTGACGGGCGACGACGGCTGGCGCTGGGACAATGTGCTGCCGCTGTTCAAGCGCAGCGAGGACCATCATCGCGGCGGCGACGAATTCCACGGCGCGGGTGGCGAATGGCGGGTGGAAGGGCAGCGCTTGCGCTGGGACATCCTGGAGCGCTTTATCGATGCCGCCGAGCAGGCCGGCATCCCGCGCACCGATGACTTCAATCGCGGCGATAACTTTGGCGTGGGCTACTTCGAGGTCAACCAGCGACGCGGCATCCGCTGGAATACCGCCAAGGCGTTCCTGCGCCGCGCGGCGGAACGGCCGAACCTGACGATCGTCACCGGCGCTCAGGTGAGCGCGCTGACGTTCGCGGGACGCCGCTGCACCGGTGTGGACTATCTCGGCGGCGGCAAGCCATTCACGGCGGCAGCGCGCGAGGAAGTCATCCTGGCAGCGGGCGCGGTCAATACGCCGCAGCTGCTGGAGCTGTCCGGCATCGGCCAGCCCGAGCGGCTGCAGGCGGCGGGCATCGCGGTGCGCCATGCGTTGCCCGGCGTGGGCGAAAACCTGCAGGACCACTTGCAGCTGCGCAGCGTGGTCAAGGTGCAGGGCGTGCGCACGCTCAACACGCGCGCGGGCAGCTGGTGGGGCAAGCTTGGCATCGGCCTGCAGTACGCGGTCAACCAGAGCGGCCCGATGAGCATGGCGCCGTCGCAGCTCGGCGCCTTCGCACGCTCGGATGCATCGTATGCGCGGCCCAACCTGGAGTACCACGTGCAGCCGCTATCGCTCGACAAGTTCGGCGATCCGTTGCATCGCTTCAACGCGTTTACCGCCAGCGTGTGCAATCTGCGCCCGACTTCGCGCGGCAGCGTGCACATCGCCGATCCGGATTTCCGCCACGCGCCGGTGATCGCGCCCAACTATCTGACGACCGACGCCGACCGCAAGGTCGCGGCGGATTCGCTGAGGCTGACGCGGCGCATCGTGGCCTCGCCCGCGCTCGCGCCCTACAAGCCGCAGGAATGGCTGCCGGGCGCGGCGTTCGAGACCGACGAGCAACTGGCCCAGGCCGCGAGCGAGATCGGCACCACCATCTTCCATCCGGTGGGCACTTGCCGCATGGGCCGTCCCGATGACCCGCAGGCCGTGGTGGACCAGCGCCTGCGCGTGATCGGCATCGATGGCTTGCGTGTGGTCGATGCATCGATCATGCCGCTGATCACCTCGGGCAACACCAACTCCCCGACCATCATGATCGCGGAGCGCGCCAGCGACATGATCCGGGAGGATCGGCGCCGGCGCGCGAGCGGCGTGGCGCAAGGGGTCGCGCAGGGCGCCGTTTCCCCGGCGGGGGCTGAGCCGGCCAGCAAAGCGGGAGCCACAACCCAGGCCTGAGTGTGCCGCCTGCCGCGAACGCGCGGCAAACCTGACACCAACCTGACATCTGGTTCATGTTTCATAATCAGTGCAAACCCGGATGTTTTGCGACGCAGCAGACGCACACAATAGACGCCGAGATGCCGTGCAGCACTGCTCACATTGGCGCGCCCCGACAAGGGCGCGTCGCGCGTTCCGGGAGGGGCGCGCACGGCGGACATCCAGGCAGCAATAAAGGCAGCAAATAAATACAAGCGGCGCGAGGGCCGCAACAGCCACGGGGAGCGCAACTGGATTGGCGCGACCTGTGCCGTGGTGGTGCGACTGGCACCACAGTTCTGACCATTTGGCGGTGCCGACCAGAAGCCGGCGCCGCAGCAAGAGGGCGGGCAGGAGACCATGAATCAGCAAGAATCGATCCTGGAAACGCGGAACCTCACCAAGGAGTTCAAGGGGTTCACCGCGGTAAGCGACGTCAACCTCAAGGTGCGGCGCGGCTCCATCCATGCCTTGATCGGCCCCAACGGCGCCGGCAAGACCACCTGCTTCAACCTGCTGACCAAGTTCCTCGAGCCTACCACGGGCACGATCCTGTTCAACGGCATCGACATCACCCGCGAAAAGCCGGCGCAGATTGCCCGGCGCGGGGTGATCCGGTCGTTCCAGATCTCCGCCGTGTTCCCGCACCTGACGGTGCTGGAGAACGTGCGCATCGGGCTGCAGCGGCAACTTGGCACTTCCTATCATTTCTGGCGCAGCGAAACCACGCTCGATGCGCTGAACGCGCGCGGCATGGAGCTGCTGGAGCAGGTCGGGCTGAGCGATGTGGCGCAGACGGTGACGGTCAACCTGCCGTACGGCCGCAAGCGCGCGCTCGAGATCGCCACCACGCTGGCGATGGAGCCGGAGATGATGCTGCTGGACGAGCCGACCCAGGGCATGGGCCATGAAGACGTGGCGCGCGTGACCGAGCTGATCCGCAAGGTGGCGGTGGGGCGCACCATCCTGATGGTGGAGCACAACATGAACGTGGTCTCGTCGATTGCCGACAAGATCACGGTATTGCAGCGCGGCGCGATCCTGGCCGAGGGGCCGTACGCCGAGGTATCGAAAGACCCGCGCGTGATGGAGGCCTATATGGGCACCGTCGAGGCCGAACTGCAGGGCGCGCACTGAGGAGCCAGGATGAGCACAACGCCCGCACTAGAAATCAAGGACCTGCACGCCTGGTATGGCGAATCGCACATCCTGCATGGCGTGGACCTGACCGTGAATGCCGGCGAGGTGGTGACCCTGCTAGGGCGCAACGGCGCCGGGCGCACCACCACGTTGCGCGCCATCATGGGCCTGACCGGCCAGCGCAAGGGCTCGATCCGCGTCAACGGCACCGAGACCATCGGCATGCCGACGCACAAGATCGCGCACTGCGGCATCGGCTATTGCCCGGAAGAGCGGGGCATCTTCGCCAGCTTGTCGTGCGAAGAAAACCTGATGCTGCCGCCGCTGTTGAAAGGGCAGGGCACCAGCGCGGTCACCGGCATGAGCGAGGCCGAGATCTACGAGATGTTCCCTAACCTGAAGGAGCGCCGCCAGAGCCAGGGCACGCGCCTGTCGGGCGGCGAGCAGCAGATGCTGGCCGTCGGGCGCATCCTGCGCACCGGCGCCAACCTGCTGCTGCTCGACGAGATCTCGGAGGGTCTTGCGCCCGTGATCGTGCAAGCGCTGGCGCGCATGATCCTGATGCTCAAGAAAAAGGGCTACACGGTGGTGATGGTGGAGCAGAACTTCCGCTTTGCCGCGCCGCTGGCCGACCGTTTTTATGTGATGGAACACGGCACGATCGTCGAGCGCTTCGCGGCTGCCGAGCTGCAGGCCAAGATGCCGGTGCTCAACGAGTTGCTTGGGGTCTGATTCGAATCGGCGCGCGGCGCTGTCATGAATCGCAGGCATTGTTTTAGGGCAGGAACGGGTGGCGTCAGGTGCCGCCGAAACTAAGGAGACAGGCAATGAAGATGACTCGGCTGGCGGTCGCTCTGGCGGCTATCGTAACGGGCGTGGCAATGGGTTCGGCATCGGCGCAGGTCTCGGGCGATACCGTCAAGATCGGCTACATCACCGACATGTCGGGCTTGTACGCCGACATCGACGGCCCGGGCGGCCTCGAAGCCATCAAGATGGCGATCGAGGACAACGGTGGCAAGGTGCTGGGCAAGCCGATCGAGCTGGTCTCGGCCGATCACCAGAACAAGGCCGACATCGCCGCCTCGAAGGCGCGCGAGTGGATGGACCAGCAGGGCCTGGACGTGCTGATCGGCGGCACCAATTCCGCCACCGGCCTGGCCATGAACAAGGTGGCCTCGGAGAAGAAGAAGGTCTACTTCAATATCGGTGCCGGCTCGGCGCGCCTGACCAACGAAGAGTGCTCGCCTTACACCGTGCACTTTGCGTATGACACGGTGGCGCTCGCCAAGGGTACCGGCAGCGCGGTGGTCAAGCAGGGTGGCAAGTCGTGGTTCTTCCTGACCGCCGACTATGCCTTCGGCCACTCGCTGGAAAACGATACCGCGGCCGTGGTGAAGGCCAACGGTGGCACGGTGGTGGGCGCGGTGCGCCATCCGCTGTCGGCCTCCGACTTCTCGTCGTTCCTGCTGCAGGCGCAAGCGTCCAAGGCGCAGATCCTGGGCCTGGCCAATGCCGGCGGCGACACCATCAACGCGATCAAGGCGGCCAAGGAATTCGGCATCACCAAGACGATGAAGATCGCCGGCCTGCTGATGTTCATCAACGACATCCACAGCCTGGGCTTGAAGAACACCGAAGGCCTGCTGATGACCGACAGCTGGTACTGGGACATGAACGACGATACGCGCAAATTCGCCGCGCGCTTCTTCACCAAGATGAAGAAGATGCCGAGCAGCTTGCAGGCCGCCGACTACTCCGCCGCGCATACCTACCTGAAGGCGGTCGAGGCAGCCAAGACGGATGACCCGGACAAGGTCATGGCCGAGCTCAAGAAGATGAAGATCAACGACTTCTACACCAAGGGCTACATCCGCCAGGACGGCCGCGGCATCCACGACATGTACCTGATGCAGGTGAAGTCGCCGGCCGAATCGAAGAAGCCGTGGGACTACCTGAAGGTGGTGGCCACGATCCCGGGTGAGCAGGCTTTCACCACGGTGGCGGAATCGAAGTGCGCGATGATGAAGAAGTAAGCGTTTGAACTGAGTTGAGTTGCGTAGAGTTGATTGAGGTATGGCGCCCCCGCCCGGGACCGTTGCATGTTGACCGGGTTCGGCAGCGGGGGCCAGTGTCTTTCTTCGCTTCATTTTGACAGCGCCTGCCTGGCGGGGAACGACGAATCCCGGCTGGTGCGCAAACGGTAACGCCTGCGATGGACATCTTCGGTATTCCTCTGCCCGCCATGCTGTCCCAGTTACTGCTGGGACTGGTCAACGGTGCCTTCTATGCGATGTTGAGTCTTGGCCTTGCGGTCATCTTCGGACTGCTCAACGTCATCAATTTTGCCCACGGGGCGCTGTTCATGCTCGGCGCGGTCCTGGCCTGGATGGGCATGGAGTACGCCGGGCTCAACTACTGGGTGATGCTGGTGCTGTCGCCGCTCGCGGTGGCACTGATCGGCATCGTGATCGAGCGCACCATGCTGCGCTGGATCTACAAGCTCGACCATATCTACGGCCTGCTGCTGACGCTCGGCATCACGCTGGTGATCGAAGGCATCTTCCGCTCGATCTATGGGGTGTCGGGACTGCCGTACTCGGCGCCCGAGGCGCTGAGCGGCGCCACGGATCTGGGCTTCATGATCCTGCCGAACTATCGGGCCTGGGTGGTGGCTGCCTCGCTGGTGGTGTGCTTCTCCACCTGGTACCTGATCGAGAAGACCAAGCTGGGCGCTTATTTGCGCGCTGGCACCGAGAACCCCAAGCTGGTTGAAGCCTTTGGCGTCAACGTGCCGCTGATGGTGACGCTGACCTACGGGTTCGGCGTGGCGCTGGCGGCATTTGCCGGCGTGCTCGCGGCACCGGTGATCCAGATCTCGCCGCTGATGGGGCAGAACCTGATCATCATCGTGTTCGCGGTGGTGGTGATCGGCGGGATGGGCTCGATCATGGGCTCGATCCTGACCGGCCTCGGCCTGGGCGTGATCGAGGGCCTGACCAAGGTGTTCTATCCCGAGGCCTCCTCCACGGTCGTGTTCTTCATCATGGTGATCGTGCTGATGCTGCGCCCGGCCGGACTGTTCGGGAGGGAGAAGTGATGAACCAACCAACCGGCGCGGCAGTGGCCGCGGGGCAGACAAGACAGGGGCGGGGCGTGCAGAAGAAACTGTTGTACGGATTGTTGCTGGCAGCGCTGGTCCTGGCGCCGATGGCCGGAGCGTATCCGGTGTTCGTGCTCAAGGTGCTGTGCTTCGCGCTGTTCGCGTGCGCCTTCAACCTGCTGATCGGCTATACCGGGCTGCTGTCGTTCGGCCATGCGGCCTTCTTTGGCGGCGCGGCCTATACGGCCGGGCACGCGATGAAGGCGTGGGGCGTCACGCCTGAGGTCGGGCTGGTGCTGGGCACGCTGGCGGGTGCCTTGATCGGCTACGTGGTCGGGTACATCGCGATTCGCCGGCAAGGCATCTATTTCTCGATGATCACGCTGGCGCTGGCGCAGATGCTGTTCTTCTTCTGCCTGCAGGTGCCGTACACCGGGGGCGAGGATGGCTTGCAGGGCATTCCGCGCGGCAAGCTGTTCGGTGTGTTGTCGCTAGCCAACGATCTGACACTGTATTACGTGGCGCTGGCGATCATCGTGGCGGCCTTCGCGCTGATCGTGCGGACCGTGCATTCGCCGTTCGGCCAGATCCTCAAGGCGATCAAGGAAAACGAGCCGCGCACCATCTCGCTGGGCTACGATACGGACCGCTTCAAGTTGATGGTGTTTGTGCTGTCTGCGGCGCTTTCCGGGCTGGCCGGGTCGATCAAGGCGCTGGTGCTGGGCTTTGCCACGCTGACCGACGTGCACTGGTCCATGTCGGGCTCGGTGATCCTGATGACGCTGGTTGGCGGCCTGGGCACGCTTTCGGGACCGCTGGTCGGGGCTTTCGTGGTGGTGGCGCTGGAAAACAAGCTTGGCGACATCGGCACCTTCCTGGCCTCGACGACGGGCATCGAGTGGTTCAACTCACTGGGCGAATCCGTCACAATGGTGACCGGCGTGATCTTCGTGATCTGCGTATTGACGTTCCGCCGCGGCATCATGGGCGAGCTTCTTGCCCGCTTTGGGAAGGCTCGGGAGTGATCGTGGGGCGACATGCCCGATTTTGGGGCTAGGGTTTCTTCTAGCTTGCTCGAAACGCACCGCTTCGTTACATTCCATATACGGTTTTCGCAGGTTAAATGGAGGCGGAAGCGAGGAGACGACAGGCGCGCAGTCACTAGGCTGCAGTGTCAATATAAGATAAGGGCGTTGCCGGGTGATCCTCGGCAACGCCTTTTTTAATTTCCGGGTGGTATGCCCGTTCCTGGTGCGTGATGTTTTCGCCATGCGGAATCGTCGTCAAAGCCACCGATTGCACATGCGACAATGCGGCCTTGCCACCGGGCCCGCCATGCCGTCAGATTCCCCCTTTCTCATTCCCTCCTCGCCTGAACCCGCTGTGCCCCCGACCTCGATACGCCTGGCCGGGACTGGCGATGCGCAAAACCTGGGCGCCTGGCTGCAATCACGGCACGCATTGCCTGTCGCGGCGGCGCGTGCCAGGCAGGCGCTGCTGGAGGGCCTGCTTGCCCGGCCGGAGCGCGGGGCCTGTGTGGTGGCGCAGGCCAGCGCCGGCCCGGATCTGCTCGGCTGCCTGCCCGTTACGTTGATACCGCATCTCGAACTTGCCGGCCTTGCGGCGCTTGCCACCGAATGGTGGGCCGGTGACGTGCCGGCGGGCAGGAGTGCCGCCTTGCTGCTGGATTGCTGCGGCCTGCTGGCCGACTGGTGCAGCGCGCATGGCGTGCGCCATCTGTTGCTGGCGCCAGCGCTGCTGACGGCGGCGCAGGCCGCACCGGCGGGCTTTGCCCCGCATGCCAGCGGCCTGTGGCATCTCAATTTGTCACCAGCCGCCAAGATACTGGGCTGACGCTTCCAGCGCGCCTGCCGCGCTTGGTTCGCCTCCTTCCCTCGTTCCCTCCGTTTTCTCTTTCTTCGCCTGCCCGCGTCCATGGAATTCGCGTTTCTTGCTGTTGCCGCTTTTCTCGCCGGCCTGATCGATGCTGTCGCCGGCGGCGGTGGCCTGGTGCAGATCCCCGCGCTGTTTTCGGCCTATCCCAACATGGCGCCGGCCACGCTGCTCGGCACCAGCAAGGTGGCGTCGCTCGCTGGTACCACCAATGCGGCGTTGCGCTATGGCCGCAGCGTGCGCATCTACTGGGGCGCGACCTTGCCGACGATGCTGTCGGCCTTTGCCTTCTCGATGGCGGGCGCTTACGCGCTCACGCTGATTCCCGCGGAGCCGCTGCGCAAGTCGTTGCCCTTTATCCTGGTGGCCCTGCTGGTCTATACGGTGGCCAAGAAGAGCCTCGGCACCGAGCACGCACCGTCGCTTCGCGGCGGCAAGGAGCGCGCCGCGGCTTTGCTGGCGGGCGCCGTGATCGGCTTCTACGACGGCGTGTTCGGGCCAGGCACCGGCAGCTTCCTGATGATCGTGTTCGTGCGCGTGTTCGGCTACGATTTCCTGCACGCCTCGGCATCGACCAAGGTGGTCAACCTCGCCACCAACCTGGCAGCCTTGCTGCTGCTGGCGGCGAAGGGGCACGTCTGGTGGCAGCTAGGGCTGGTCATGGCGGTGGCTAACGTGGGCGGCAGCCAGATTGGCAGCCGCCTCGCGCTCAAGCATGGCAGCGCCTTTGTGCGGCGCGTGTTCATCGTGGTGGTGGCGGCACTGATCGTGAAAACCGCCTGGGATGCGTTCGGCCGCTGAGCGCCGGTTCGCAGCCGTGTCGCTTGCATGCTGCGATGCGGGTTAATCCCGCTAGCCCGGCGATATGCCTGTTGCTAGACTCGCTACGCATTCCCGACCGGGCGGTCGGTGAATGAGCGGCCGGCGTGGCGCACCATGGCATTGCCTGGCGAGCCCTGCCGAGCGCCGCCGGGGATGACGCGCAGGACGGGAGATTGGGGCAGGGCGGATACGGATTCGCCCATCGCCCCGGGGTAGCAGGCAGGCGCCGGCGTTGCGCCTGGATACGGGCCTGAAAAGCACCGCAAGGGCACCGGCACAATAAGATCCACCAGGACAAGACAGACCAGAAGACCAGATTGAGGCATCCGACTGGCCGCGAGGCGGCACGGATGCCTCTTCCGTTTGCCGCAATGGAAGGAGACACGATGACATTCAAGCGCGCCAGCCTGCTGGCTCTCGCCGCCGCCAGCCTGTGCGCCGGCACCGCCAGCGCACAGGTCAAGGTCGGGGTAACACTATCGGCCACCGGGCCCGCCGCCTCGCTGGGCATTCCCGAGAAGAACACCATCTCGCTGCTGCCCAAGGAGATCGCTGGCAAGAAGATCGAGTACATCGTGCTCGACGATGCGTCGGACACCACCACGGCGGTCAAGAATACGCGCAAGCTGATCAGCGAAGACAAGGTCGATGTGATAGTCGGTTCCACCGTGACGCCCAACTCGCTGGCCATGGTGGATGTCGTCGCCGAGAACGACACGCCGATGATCACGCTGGCCGCCTCGGCCCGCATCATCGAGCCGATGGATGCCAAGCGCGCCTGGGTCTTCAAGACGCCGCAGAACGACTCGCACATGGCCACCGCCATTGCCGAGCACATGACCAACCACAACGTGAAGACGGTTGCCTTTATCGGCTTCGCGGATGCCTATGGCGATAGCTGGGCGCAAGAGTTCGCCAAGGTCGGCGAGATGCGCAAGATCAAGGTGGTGGCCAACGAGCGCTTTGCGCGCACCGACACCTCGGTTACCGGCCAGGTGCTCAAGATGATGGGCACCAACCCCGACGCCGTGCTGATCGCGGGCTCGGGCACGCCCGCCGCGCTGCCCGCCAAGGCGCTCAAGGAGCGTGGCTGGAAGGGCAAGATCTACCAGACCCACGGTGTGGCCAACGCCGACTTCCTGCGCGTGTGCGGCAAGGATTGCGAAGGGACCTTCCTGCCGGCCGGCCCGCTGCTGGTGGCCGAGCAGCTGCCGGACACCAACCCGGTGAAGAAGCCCGCCATCACCTACAAGACGGCTTACGAGAAGGCATTTGGCGGCCAGGTCTCGACCTTCGGCGGCCATGCCTGGGATGCCGGCCTGCTGCTGCAGCGTGCCATCCCGGAGGCGCTGAAAAAGGGCCAGCCGGGCACCAAGGAGTTCCGCAAGGCGCTGCGCGATGCCATGGAGCAGACCAAGGAGCTGCCGATCTCCCACGGCATCATGAACATGACGCCGACCGACCACCTTGGCCTGGACCAGCGCGCGCGCGTGATGGTGGAGATCGTCGACGGCAAGTGGAAGCTGCAGACCAAGTAAGCGGCACGACTGGCTGCATTTGACGCAAGAAGGGCGCATGGCCAGCCATGCGCCCTTTTTGTTGATGCCGTCTCATGTCGTCTCATGCCATCCCACGCCACTGCGCGACTACTGGCAATCCCGCACTTGACACCGCATCCGCCATGCGAGATCTTTAACGTGTTAATGAAATTGGCGTTTGCCAAGGCAAGCGAGACGGGATGACTGCCATGGTGCGCCGCGGATATGCTGCACCCGTCATAGGCATAGCTTCCCGCCTGCTGTGCCAGATTACCGATGCGGCACTGCGGAATCTAAGGGTTCGTCGGGATTTCCGCTATGCGTAAGTTGTTTCATATTTCGTAACTCGTAATTTCACAAGCCAGCCGGCTTCCCTCCGCCGGCCGGACTCACCAACAATACGGGGAGACAATGGACCTCTCGATCGCCGCCATCCTGGCGCAGGACGGCATCACCTCGGGCGCCATCTATGCGCTGCTCGCGCTGGCCCTGGTGCTGGTGTTCTCGGTGACCCGCGTCATCTTCATTCCGCAAGGGGAGTTCGTCGCCTATGGCGCGCTGACCCTGGCGGCGATCCAGTCTGGCCATGCGCCGCAAAGCAGCTGGCTGCTGCTGGTCATGGGCGTGCTCACCTTTGTCTATGAGACGGTCACCATCCTGCGCAGCGCCGAACTGCGCCGGACCGCACCCAGGCGGATCGCGGTACTGGCCGGCAAATACCTGGTCTTCCCGCTGGCCGTGCATCTGCTGGCGCAGAACTTCGATGGGCAGTCGATGCCTATGCTGGCGCAGATCGCGCTGACGCTGCTGATCGTGATTCCGCTCGGACCCATGCTGTACCGCCTTGCCTACCAGCCGCTGGCCGAAGCCAGCACGCTGGTGCTGCTGATCGTCTCGGTGGGCGTGCACTTTGCACTGGTGGGGCTGGGGCTGGTGATGTTCGGCGCCGAGGGCTCGCGCACCGCGCCTTTCTCCGAGGCACGCTTTGAAGTGGGCAGCCTGACGATCTCCGGTCAGAGCCTTTGGGTGGTCGGCGTATCGGCACTGATGATCGCGGGGCTGTATTTCTACTTCGAACGCACCATCGTCGGCAAGGCGCTGCGTGCCACGGCGGTCAATCGCCTGGGCGCGCGGCTGGTCGGCATCGGCACGACGCAGGCCGGGCGCCTTTCGTTCACGCTGGCAGCGGCAATGGGCGCGCTGTGCGGGATCCTGATTGCACCGCTGACCACGGTGTACTACGAATCTGGCTTCCTGATCGGCCTGAAGGGCTTCGTCGGTGCGATCGTGGGTGGTCTGGTGAGCTACCCGGTGGCGGCCGCCGGCGCCATCCTGGTGGGGCTGCTCGAATCGTATTCGTCCTTCTGGGCCAGTGCGTTCAAGGAGGTCATCGTGTTCACCCTGATCCTGCCCGTGCTGCTGTGGCGCTCGCTCACCAGCAAGCATGTGGAAGACGAGGAATAAGGGACACGCCATGAACACCAACCTCAAGAACCGAATCTTCCTGCTGGCCTTCGCGGTAGTCCTGGCGCTGTTGCCCGTGCTGCCCACGCCCGAATTCTGGATCACGCTGGGCAACTACATCGGCCTGTACAGCATCGTCGCCATCGGCCTGGTCTTGCTCACCGGCGTGGGCGGCATGACCTCGTTCGGCCAGGCCGCTTTCGTCGGGCTGGGTGCCTACAGCACCGCCTACCTCACCACGCAGTTCGGGCTGTCGCCCTGGCTCGGCCTGCTGGTCGGGCTGGTGATCACGATGGCCTCGGCCTATGTGATCGGCCTGATCACCATGCGCATGTCGGGCCACTACCTGCCGCTCGCCACCATCGCCTGGGGCCTGTCGCTGTTTTTCCTGTTCGGCAACCTGGAATTCCTCGGCAAGTACGACGGCCTCAACGGCATTCCCGTGCTGCACGTGCTCGGCATCGAGCTGGCCTCCGGGCGCTCGATGTTCTACCTGATCTGGGCCGTGGTGCTGGTGTCGGTGATCGCCATGCAGAACCTGCTCAACTCACGCCCGGGCCGCGCCATCCGCGCGCTGAAGGGCGGGGGCACCATGGCCGAGGCGATGGGCGTGAACACCGCGTGGATGAAGGTGGTGATCTTCGTGGTGGCGGCGATGCTGGCCTGCATCTCCGGCTTTCTCTACGCGCATTTGCAGCGCGCGGTGAACCCCACGCCGTTTGGCCTGAACTACGGCATCGAGTACCTGTTCATGGCGGTGGTGGGCGGCGTAGGCCACGTGTGGGGTGCGGTGCTCGGCGCCGGCATCCTCACCATCCTGAAGGACGTGCTGCAAGGCGTGCTGCCCAAGCTGCTGGGCGCCAACGGCAACTTCGAGACCATCGTGTTCGGCGTGCTGATGGTGCTGCTGCTGCAATACGCGCGCGATGGCCTCTGGCCGTTCATCAAGAAGCTGTTCCCCAGCGGGCCGCCGGTGATGGCGCCGGCGCAAGCGAGCGCGCTGCCATTGCGCGCCAAGCCGCAGGCCGGCGAACTGATCCTCGATGTCAAAGCCGCGCGCAAGGAGTTCGGCGGGCTGGTGGCGGTCAACGACGTGAGCTTCCAGGTCCGCGCGGGCGAGATCATCGGGCTGATCGGTCCCAACGGCGCGGGCAAGTCCACCACCTTCAATCTGGTCACCGGCGTGCTGCCCGCCACGCGCGGCGAGGTGCTGTATCGCGGCGAGCAGATCTCCGGACTGCCTTCGCGCGAGATCGTCAAGCGCGGCATCGGCCGCACCTTCCAGCACGTGCATCTGCTGTCCACCATGACCGTGCTGGAGAACGTGGCCATCGGCGCGCACCTGCGCGGCGACTTTGCGCCGCAGGGCGGCGTGACGGCAGCGATCCTGCGCATGAACAAGAACGAGGAGGCCAAGCTGCTGCACGAAGCCGCGCGCCAGCTCGAGCGCGTGGGCCTGGCCGACTGCATGTACATGGAAGCCGGCAGCCTCGCGCTGGGCCAGCAACGCATCCTGGAGATCGCGCGCGCACTGTGCTGCGATCCCGCGCTGCTGTTGTTAGATGAGCCCGCGGCGGGGCTGCGCTACAAGGAGAAGCAGGCGCTGGCCGAGCTGCTGAAGAAGCTCAAGGGCGAGGGCATGAGCGTGCTGCTGGTCGAGCACGACATGGACTTCGTGATGAACCTGACGGACCGTCTGGTGGTGATGGAGTTCGGTACGCGCATTGCGGAAGGTGTGCCCGAGGACGTGCAGAAGGACCCGGCGGTGCTCGAGGCCTACCTCGGTGGCGTGGAGTAAGGAAACGACAATGAGCCTCATCCTGGAAGTGAAGGACCTGCACGTGCGCTACGGCAAGGTCGAAGCCGTGCACGGTGCCAACCTGAAAGTGGAAGCGGGAAAGATCGTCACGGTGATCGGCCCCAATGGCGCGGGCAAGTCCACCATGCTCAACGCCATCATGGGCGCGCTGCCGGTGAGCGGTTCGTCCACCGGCGCGGTGACCTACCTCGGCCACGACCTCGCCGGCCTGCCGGCGGAAGGGCGCGTGGCGCGCGGGATGTGCCTGGTGCCGGAGAAGCGCGAACTGTTTGGCTCGATGAGCGTGGCGGACAACCTGGTGCTGGGCGCCTATCGCCGCAAGCGTGCGGGTGAGAAGAACTTCCTGGACCAGATGGAAGTGGTCTACGGCCTGTTCCCGCGCCTGAAGGAACGTGCGAAGCAGGACGCCGGCACGCTGTCCGGGGGCGAGCGCCAGATGCTGGCGGTAGGCCGTGCGCTGATGGCCAAGCCGCAACTGCTGATGCTGGACGAGCCGAGCCTGGGGCTGGCGCCGCTGATCGTCAAGGAGATCTTTCACATCATCAATGACCTGCGCAAGACGGGGGTGGCGACGCTGCTGATCGAGCAGAACGCGCGGGCTGCGCTGCAGGTGGCGGACTACGGGTACGTGATCGAGACGGGGGATATGGCGATGGAGGGGCCGGCTGGCGAGCTTGCGGCTAACCCGAAGGTGATCGAGACGTATCTGGGGTTGGCGAAGAAGGCGGCCTAGTCAGCGCTTCCTGTTGTCGGAATTCACTAGAAAAATAATGATTGGCAATGCCTGCCGTTATTATTCTTCAGGTGCATTTCAAGATGTAACCGGATTGTTGGTGACGTTGTCAGCAGGATAGCGCAGCGGCTGGTACGCTTTGGATTCACAAGATAAATGTACTTAGACTAAAACTTGCTATTAATATTCGTCGTGCTGATGTGATGGTTGCCGGATGCTGAGATTTATGTACCTGATGGATGCAATCCGGCAAATAGAGTCTATTTCTATTTTTCTGGCGAATTTTCTTCATTGAGCTGAAGCACATCCGGATCCTGTGCCGCCACACCGAGCAACCATGCGCGAAACTGCGCAAACGCCGGATGGTCCCGCCGCTCCCGCTGTACGCACAGGAAGTAGCCGCGTGTCAGCCGGATCGGCAAATCGAACGGCGCCACCACGCGCCCTGCGGCAATCTCATCCCGTACCAGGCAACGCTGCAATACCGCTACGCCCATATCCGCCTTGACCGCTTGCACCAGGATCGAGACCTGGTCGAAGCCTTTCGAGAGCGTTGGCGCAGCACTGGGTACGCCGGCGGCGTATAGCCAGTGCTGCCAGTTTGCCGGTGCGGTGGTGTGATAGAGCAGGGGCTCACCGAGGAGTTCGGCGGGCTCGGACCAGCGGCCGGCCTCATGGCGGGCGAGGGCGCGCTCAGGGTGGCAGATGGGCACCATCTCACGGCCGATCACGTAGTCGGATTGCAGGCCTGGCCAGCGATCCGGCGTGCCCGGCAGGATGGCGGCATCGGGCGCGGGACCTGAGAAGTCCTCATCGCGCCGGTAGGGCACGAAGTCCAGGCGGACGTCGGGGTAGCGGCGGTGGAAATCCGGCAGCCTGGGCACCAGCCATACGCTGGCCAGCGTGGGCACGGCCGACAGCGTCAGGTGGTGCTGGCGGTCACGGGCGAGGAGGGCGGCGCTGGCATTCTCAATGGCGGCCAGCGGGCCGGCCACGGCCTCCAGCAACTGCTTGCCGGCATCGGTTAGCGTCAGTCGATGCGCATTGCGCTGGAGCAGGGGTTGGCCAAAGTGGGATTCCAGCCGGGCAATTGCACGGCTGATCGCGCCCTGGGTCACGCACAGGTCTTCGGCCGCGCGCGTGAAGCTGCCCAGCCGCGCGACCGCGGCAAAGGCATGGAGTTCGGACATCGAGGGCGAGCGTAGCCGCATGCGGTGGAGGTGGGTGTGCCGAGAATGATCTTTGGTAATGCAACCGTGCAATATAGTCGTTTGTGCGGACTCGGTAAACTCCCGACACTTGGCGGGCCAACTCATAGAAATCCAAGGAGAAGTCCGCATGATCCGAGCCCAACTGCCGCGCCGGCATTTTGTCTTGTCTTGCCTGGCGGCATGCGCCAGCCTGGCCGTAGCCGGTGGCGCGCAAGCGCAGGCCAACTATCCGAACAAGCCGATTCGCCTGATCGTGCCGTTTGCCGCGGGCGGCTCGACCGACCTGTCGGCACGCCTGGTGGCGGAGTTCGGCGGGCGCGAGCTGGGCCAGTCCATCGTGGTGGAGAACAAGGGGGGTGCCGGTGGCTCGCTGGGCATGGAGCAGGTTGCCCGCGCGGCGCCGGACGGCTACACCATCGGCATGGCGACGGTCAGCACGCACGGCTCGAACCCGGCTGTCTATCCCAAGCTGAACTACGATCCGATCAAGGATTTCGCGCCGGTGACCAACGTGATCGCCATCCCGAGCGTATTCGCCGTGCACCCCAGCGTGCCGGCCAAGACCATGCAGGAATTCGTCGCGCTTGTCCGCGCCAATCCCGGCAAGTACAGCTTTGCTTCTCCCGGCGCTGGTTCGCTCGGCCATGTGAACATCGAGAACTTCATGATGCTGGCCAAGATCGACATGCTGCACGTGCCGTACAAGGGCGCCGGCCTGGCACTCAACGATGCGGTGGCAGGGCAGGTCAACGCCATTACCGACAACCTTTCGTCTACGCTGCCCCACGTGAAATCGGGCCGGCTGCGAGCGCTGGCGGTGCTCGGTTCCGCCCGTTCGCCGCAGCTGCCCAACGTCCCGACCTATGCGGAACTGGGCTATAAGGAAATGGGCGATGGCGGCTGGTTCGGCATCGTCGCACCGGCCGGCACGCCGCCGGCTATCGTCGCCAAGCTCAACGACGCCATCCACAAGGCGATGCTGAATCCAGAGTTCAAGCGCAAGGTGGAGGAGTCTGGCGGCACGCTGGTACCGACCACGCCGGACGGGTTCAAGGTGCAAATCCAGCAGGCGATGGCGCGCTATGCACGCGTGGCCAAGGCCGCCAATATCAAGCTGGACTGACGGCGATGAGCGACAACTTCGAGCCCGTCGTCCGCTTCGCGCCTTCGGCCCAGACGCTGCCGCTGGTGTGCGACTCACCGCATAGTGGCACCCATTATCCGCAAGACTTCCGGGCGGCCATCCCCACGCAGCGGTTGCGTGCCGGCGAGGACACGCACATAGACGCGCTGTGGGAATCCGTGCCACGCGTTGGCGGTACGCTGATCGCGGCTAATTTTCCGCGTGTCTACATCGATCCCAATCGCACGCTCGATGATCTGGACCCCGACTTGCTGGATGGCACGTGGCCCGAGCCGCTGGCGCCGGGCGAGAAGACTCGCCTCGGCTACGGGCTGATCTGGCGCAACATGGATGCGGCCACCCCGATCTATGACCGCAAGCTCTCGCTGCAAGAGGTACGCGACCGGATCGACACCTACTATCGCCCCTATCATCAGGCGCTGTCGGAAGCGGTGGAGGACACCTATCGGCGCTTCGGGTCGGTCTGGCATCTGAACCTGCACTCGATGCCGAACGATGCGTACGAGCGTCTCAAGATTCAGAGTCCACACCCGCTGGCGGATTTCGTGCTGGGCGACCGAGATGGGGCCACCTGCGAGGCCGGCTTTGTCGGGCTGGTGGCGTCGGAACTGCGCGCGCTGGGATATACCGTGGCGCGCAACGATCCATACAAGGGCGTGCAACTGATCGCACAGATCGGCCGCCCGGCCGAGCGGCGTAACAGCTTGCAGATCGAGATTCGCCGGCCGCTGTATATGGATGAAGTGACGCGTGAGCGTAACGGTGGCTTTGACGAGCTCCGGACAAATCTTGGTCGACTTGTCGAGCGCATCGGCGCTTATCTGAGCGAGCAGCGCAGACCGTAAGTGCCTCGCCCCTTCGCTGTGCACACAAGAAAGCCGGGCCATTGCGCCCGGTTTTTTGTTTCACGTGGAACACACCCAAGTTCTTCATGGCGCATGTTTCACGTGAAACATGCCGCGGCGCAGGGACGCCACGGAGATTGCCGTTATAATTCGGCATCCCGATTTATTCCCGCTAGCCTCCCGGAGGAGGTGCCTCCATGCTTTACCCAAAAGAATTCGATGTCATTGTTGTCGGTGGTGGCCACGCCGGCACGGAAGCTGCACTCGCCGCGGCGCGTATGGGTTGCCAGACGCTGCTGCTGAGCCACAACATCGAGACCCTTGGTCAGATGAGCTGCAATCCGTCCATCGGCGGCATTGGCAAGGGCCATCTCGTCAAGGAGGTGGATGCAATGGGCGGCGCCATGGCGGCGGCCACGGATGAGTCGGGCATCCAATTCCGCATCCTGAATTCCAGCAAGGGCCCGGCCGTACGCGCTACCCGCGCTCAGGCGGACCGTGTGCTGTATCGCAAGGCGATTCGCGCGCGGCTGGAGAATCAACCCAACCTGATGCTGTTCCAGCAGGCCGTGGATGACCTGGTGGTGGAGGGTGATCGTGTTGTCGGCGCCGTCACGCAGGTCGGCATCACCTTCCGCGCACGCGCCGTGGTGCTGACCGCTGGTACCTTCCTCGATGGAAAGATTCACGTCGGGCTGGATAACTATACTGGCGGTCGCGCGGGCGACCCCGCCTCGGTCTCGCTTTCGGCGCGCCTGAAGGAGCTCAAGCTGCCGCAGGGCCGCCTGAAGACGGGTACGCCGCCGCGCATCGACGGACGCACCATCGACTTCTCCGTGATGGATGAGCAGCCCGGCGATCTCGATCCGGTGCCGGTGTTCTCCTTCCTTGGCCGTACCGATCAGCACCCGCAGCAACTGCCGTGCTGGATCACGCATACCAACAGCCGGACCCACGACATCATCCGTGGCGGCCTGGATCGCTCGCCGATGTACACCGGCGTGATCGAAGGGGTAGGGCCGCGGTACTGTCCCAGCATCGAGGACAAGATCCACCGCTTTGCCAGCAAGGACAGCCACCAGATCTTCCTGGAACCCGAAGGGCTGACGACCAACGAGTTCTACCCCAACGGTATCTCCACCAGCCTGCCGTTCGACGTGCAACTTGCCCTGGTGCACTCGATCCGCGGCATGGAGAACGCGCACATCCTGCGCCCGGGCTACGCCATTGAGTACGACTACTTCGATCCGCGCGCCCTCAAGGCCTCGCTGGAGTCCAAGGCCATCAGCGGCTTGTTCTTTGCCGGGCAGATCAACGGCACCACCGGCTACGAGGAAGCCGCTGCCCAGGGCCTGCTGGCCGGAATCAATGCCGGCTGCTTCGTGCGGGAGCGCGATGCCTGGACTCCCCGGCGGGACCAAGCCTATCTTGGGGTTCTGGTCGACGATCTGATCACCCGTGGGGTCTCGGAACCGTACCGAATGTTCACCAGCCGCGCCGAGTTCCGTTTGAGCCTGCGGGAAGATAATGCCGATATGCGATTGACCGAGGCCGGTCGGGAGCTGGGCGTGGTCGATGATGTGCGCTGGGATGCATTTAACCGAAAGCGCGACGCTGTTTCACGTGAAACAGAGCGGCTGAAGAGTACCTGGGTCAATCCGGGCATCCTGCCGGAAGCCGATGCCGTGCCGCTGCTGGGCAAAGCGATTGAGCGTGAGTACAACCTCGCCGATCTGCTGCGCCGTCCCGCTGTCACGTACGAAGCGCTGATGGCGTTGCAGGAAGGGAAGTTCGCACCCGCCCAGGCACTCGATGCCGACCCGCTGCTGGTCGCGCAGATTCGCGAGCAGATCGAGATCGGCATCAAGTATCACGGCTACATCGCCCGGCAAGCCGCGGAGGTGGACAAGCTCGAAGCCAACGAATCCACCCGCCTGCCTGAAGATTTCGACTACACGGAAGTGCGCGGCCTTGGCATCGAGGTTGGCCAGAAGCTGAATCAGCACCGGCCCGAGACCCTCGGCCAGGCATCGCGTATTTCTGGCGTGACGCCGGCTGCGATCTCGCTGCTGCTGGTCCATCTGAAAAAGAAGGGCATGGGGCGTACCAAGTCCGACTCCAGCCAAGAGGCCGCCTGAGTGAGGAACCAACGTTACGCGGCCGTGGACGACGCCGACCAGCGCCGCCGCCTGGAGGCCGGCTTGTCCGCCATCGGCCTGGCGGTCTGCACGAGCCAGATCGATCAGTTGTTTGCCTACCTGGCACTGCTGCGCAAATGGAACGCCATCTATAACCTGACCGCCATCCGTCATCCCGACGAGATGTTGACCCATCACATGCTCGACTCGCTGGCCGCCGTGCCGGCGCTGGCGCAAGCGGCTCGCGCCGCGGAGGTGGAGGAGGGCGCGCGTGGCCGGGTGCTGGACGTGGGCTCGGGCGGCGGCATGCCTGGTCTGCCGCTGGCCATCACGTGTCCCGACCTGTCGGTGCTGATGGTCGACATCGTGCAAAAGAAAACCGCCTTCCTGACGCAATGCCGGGCACAGCTTGGCCTGTCCAACGCGGCTGCCCATTGGGGCCCGGTCGAAAAGCTGGAAGACGGCAAGGGCTACGCGGTCATCACGTCTCGTGCGTTTGCCGAGCTGAGCGATTTCGTATCGCTTGCCGGCCACCTGCTGGCGCCGGGCGGCAAGCTGATTGCCATGAAGGGCGTTTATCCTCAGCCCGAACTCGATCGCATGGAAGCGGCCGGCCTGATGGCCGAGTGGCAGGTCGAGGCAATACCACGCCTGACCGTACCGGAACTGGACGCAGAACGTCACCTGGTGGTGCTGTCGCGCCGCTGACCCGGCCGGTGGTTGTCGCCGGCGCCCACCCCCGGCAGGTAGAAATCAAGCAGGAGCAGCAGGAACATATGGCCAAGGTATTCGTGATCGCAAACCAGAAGGGCGGCGTCGGCAAGACCACCACCACGGTGAACCTTGCCGCCGGCTTGGCGGCACAGGACCAGCGTGTGTTGCTGATCGACCTGGATCCCCAGGGCAATGCCTCGATGGGTTCCGGCATCGACAAGCAGTCGCTCGAGCACAGCGTCTACCAGGTGCTGGTTGGCTTGTCGACGGTGAGCCAGGCACGCCAGCATTCCGAATCCGGCAAGTACGATGTGCTGCCCGCCAACCGCGAACTGGCCGGCGCGGAAGTGGAACTGGTCGAACTGGACCAGCGCGAGAAACGTCTCAAGAACGCCATTGCCGAGGTCGATGCCGAATACGATTTCGTGTTGATCGACTGCCCGCCATCGCTGTCGCTGCTGACCCTCAACGGGCTGTGCGCGGCCAACGGCGTGATCGTGCCGATGCAGTGCGAATACTTCGCGCTGGAAGGGCTGTCCGATCTCGTCAATACCATCAAGCAGGTGCACGCCAACCTCAATCGCGACCTGAAGGTGATTGGCTTGCTTCGTGTGATGTTTGATCCACGTGTCACCTTGCAGCAGCAGGTGTCGGCCCAGCTTGAGTCGCATTTTGGCGAGAAGGTGTTCAAGACCGTCATCCCGCGCAATGTGCGGCTGGCGGAAGCACCGTCCTATGGCATGCCTGGCGTGGCGTTCGATCCGTCGTCCAAGGGGGCCAAGGCCTACCTCGATTTCGGCGCCGAGATGATCGCGCGCGTCAAGCAACTCGACTGAACGCCGGGCTGAGAGTCACCGGGTTGAGAGTCACCGAATACAGGATACCGAGATGAGCACCGCGAAGAAGAAGGGCCTGGGCCGCGGACTGGAAGCCCTGCTGGGTGGGCCAGCCGAGATCGTCGATGCCGTGAAGCAGGAGGGCGCCCCCTCCGTGCTCCGCCTGGACCAGCTCCAGCCCGGCAAGTACCAGCCGCGCACGCGCATGGACGAAGGCGCGCTGCAGGAGCTGGCCGCGAGCATTCGTGCCCAAGGCCTGATGCAGCCGATCCTGGTGCGCCGCGTTGCAGAGCCGGATCGCTACGAGATCATTGCCGGTGAGCGCCGCTTCCGCGCCTCCAGGATCGCCGGGCTCGAAGAGGTGCCGGTGCTGGTCAAGGACGTGGCCGACGAAGCCGCGGCCGCGATGGCGCTCATCGAGAATATCCAGCGTGAAGACCTCAACCCGCTGGAAGAAGCGCAGGGCATCATGCGCCTGGTGCGCGAATTCAATTTCACCCACGAGCAGGCAGCGGAATCGGTAGGGCGCTCGCGCAGCGCGGTGTCCAATCTGCTGCGTCTGCTGAACCTGGCCCAGCCGGTGCAGACCATGCTGATGGCCGGCGACCTCGACATGGGCCACGCCCGTGCGCTGCTCTCCGCCGACGGCGCCAATCAGATCACGCTCGCCAATCAGATCGTTAACAAACGTTTATCGGTGCGCGAGACCGAAAAGCTGGTAGCCTCCACCCTCAAGCCCTTTGACCTCCGGTTGCAGAAGCCGAACAATGGCGCGCCGGCGCGCGACGTGGCCCGCCTTGAGGAAGAACTATCCGACGTGCTTGGCCTGCCGGTACAGATCAAGCTGGGCGTGCGGGGCAAAGGCCAGCTCACCATTCACTTCACCACCAATGATGCGCTCGACGGTGTGCTGACACGCCTGCGCGAGCCCGGCGAAAGCCAGTCACCCACCTGAGCGGGATTTCCCGAAAATAGTGCGCGATTAACGGTCGACGCGGCTGTGCAGCGGCCCGGTGCAATTTGATGCCGGGCCGGCTCTGCCCCGGCGCGCGTACGCCTGTGTAAGGTCTGTGCAAGGCCGATAGACGACCATAGTGCGCCACCACCCTTGGGTAGTCCAATTACCTGGCACGTTATTGCCGGGCGTCGGCCGCGCACGCACTATGGGTTCGTGGCGATTGCAAGTGAAATGCGGACTGTTGCAAGGCGTCTGTAAGCAGATTGACTCGCATGGTGCATTCCTCGTAAAATCGTGCGGTTTGAATTCCGGCCGGTCCAGAAAAGTTCCGGGGCGGATTAAACAACAAGCAGCAACGAGCAAAGGCAATAGCAGGTGGTTTCAGATCGTCAGGATGCTGGTCGGAAAACCGACTGGCAGACGCGCGATGCCTGGGAAGACGAGGCAGAGCGTGAAGAGGAGGCGGTCGATCCGCTGTCGCGCGTCGAGGCGGAAACGCTGTTCGGCGAGCGCGCGCTGCGCCCTTCGCGCATGACGCCCGGCAGGGTCGTGCTGGCGCAGGTTGCGGTTACTTTGTTGTCGGCCATTGCCTGGCGACTTTTTGCTGGCGGCAACGCAGGCGCGGCGGGTTGGTCGGCACTATTCGGTGGCACGGTGTGTTTCGTGCCCAGCGGTTTCTTCGCGCTGCGACTCTGGATGGCGCGCGAGCGTCCCTCGATCAGCGGACTGGTGGTCGGCGAGGCGATCAAGGTGTTTGCCACCGCCGGGTTGTTCGTCCTGGTAGTGGTGCTGTACAGCGAGTTGCGCTGGGTGCCGATGCTGGTCACGTTCCTGCTTGTGCTCAAGACCTACTGGGTCGCGCTGGCGATTCGCTGAGGTTGTGCCCCAGGGTGGGCGGCCAGGCGCGGTAAGTCGGATAAGTGTGCTTCTCGTCGAAGTGGGGCACGAAAACAGAATATCAAGATGTTTTTGCGTGGCGCGTCACAACAGTGAAGCGCGGCGTGGATAAGGTTCAAACGAGCTTGCCCGCGGTGACCAGCAATGTGTGCTGAAGGCGGTGCAAGAAGCGTACCGGCAAAATGCCGGCAACTGGTTTCGCAATATTACGGTTCGTTTCGACATGTCAGCTGCTCAAGGCGCCGAACAGGCCCTCACCCCCTCCGGCTATATCGCCGAACACTTGCAGAACCTCAACACGGTTGGCGGCAAGCAAGCCTCCGTCGTTGACTTCAGCGTCCTCAACTACGACACCGTGTTCTGGTCAGTGCTGTGCGGCGCCATCGCCGTGATTTTCCTGTACGCCGCCGCGCGCCGCGCGACCGCCGGCGTGCCGGGCCGCTTCCAGGCTTTCGTGGAAATGATCGTCGAGATGGTCGACGACCAGGCCAAGGGCATCATCCATGGCGACCGCTCCTTCATCGCTCCGCTGGCACTGATGGTGTTCTGCTGGATCACGGTGATGAATGCCGTCGACTTGATCCCGGTCGACTGGGTTACCGGCCTGAACGGCCTGCTGGGCATTTTCCACATCCATCTGCCGCACCACCGCGCGGTTGCCACGGCCGACCTGAACGGTACGCTGGGCATGTCGTGCGCAGTGCTGGTGCTGATGGTCTATTACAGCTTCAAGATCAAGGGCGTGGGCGGCTTCGCCCATGAACTGCTGTCGGCTCCGTTCGGCGCCAAGTGGTACCTGGCCCCGTTCAACCTGATCCTGAACCTGATCGAATTCCTGGCCAAGGCGGTTTCGCTGGGCATGCGGTTGTTCGGCAACATGTACGCCGGCGAACTGGTGTTCCTGCTGATCGCGCTGCTGGGTTCCATCTGGACGTTCGGTGCGGACCTCACCGCGCTGGGCTTCGTCGGTCATGTGCTGGCCGGTACGGTATGGGCGATCTTCCACATCCTGATCGTTCTGCTCCAGGCTTTCATTTTCATGATGCTGACGCTGGTGTACATCGGCCAGGCACACGATCACCACTGATTTAAGTTTTTCGGTTTTTCGGTTTTTTGGTTCTAAGTCTCTTCTCAATTAAAGGAGTAGTCATGCAAGCATATCTCGCCAACATCCAGGGTCTGACCGCCATCGGTATCGGCATCATCATCGGTCTGGGCGCAATCGGCGCCTGCCTGGGTATCGCCCTGATGGGTGGCAAGTACATCGAAGCGTGCGCACGTCAGCCTGAACTGATGAATCCGCTGCAAACCAAGATGTTCCTGCTGGCTGGCCTGATCGACGCGGCATTCCTGATCGGCGTGGGCGTTGCAATGCTGTTCGCATTCGCCAACCCGCTGCTGGCTGTCATCAAGTAATTCTTTTCGGTCTGCATGATGCTGACGGGCGGCGCGGGCCACTTAGCCTGGCCGCCCTTGCGCATTTATCTGTAGTTTGATTACCGAAAGGAACACACCATGAATCTGAACGCAACGTTTTTTGCGCAGATGGTCGTGTTCTTCATCCTGTGGTGGGTAGTTGCCAAATTCATTTGGCCGCCGCTGGTGAAGGCGCTCGACGAACGCGCAAAGAAGATCGCCGATGGCCTCGCCGCCGCCGAAAAAGGCAAGGCTGAGCTCGAACTCGCCAACAAGCGTGTGGACCAGGCCCTGGCCGAAGCCCGCACCGAAGGCGCTCAACGCGTCGCTGACGCCGAGAAGCGCGCTCAGCTGACCGCTGACGAGATCAAGCAAAACGCCCAGGCAGAAGCCGCACGCATCATTGCCCAGGCCAAGGCCGAAGCCGAACAGCAAGTTACCCGCGCGCGCGAGCAATTGCGCGACCAGGTCGCCGTGCTGGCCGTCAAGGGTGCCGAGCAGATCCTCAAGCGCGAAGTGAACGCGCAGGTCCACGCGGATCTGCTCAATCAACTCAAGGCTGAGCTCTAATCATGGCTGAAACCGCAACCATTGCCCGTCCCTACGCCGAGGCGCTGTTCCGCGTCGCGACCGAATCGAGCGGCAATCTGGATGCATGGTCCGAGCTGGTGTCGGAAATGGGGCAAGTTGCCGCCAATCCCGACATGAAGGCGGTGGCTGGCGATCCGAACGTGCACGGCGACAAGCTGAGCGCACTGTTCCTGTCGGCCCTGAAGTCTCCGGTCAACGACGAAGCCAAGCGCTTCGTCAGCCTGCTGGTGGATAACCACCGCCTGTCGGTATTGCCGGAAATCGCCGAGCAGTTCCATGCGCTCAAGAACGACCGTGAAGGGTCGGCTGATGTCGAGATCACGAGTGCCTTCCCCCTTGAGGGCGCAAGCCTGACCGACCTCGTCGCCGCGCTCGAACGCAAGTTCGGCCGCAAGCTGCAGCCCTCGGTTGCGGTGGACCCGTCGCTGATTGGCGGCGTGCGCGTCAAGGTCGGCGACGAAGTGCTCGACACCTCCGTGCGTGCGCGCCTGGCAGCAATGCAAGTGGCGCTGACCGCATGATGCGCGAGAAGCGCACCAGCCGACGGATTGAAGAATTAGGAGCATTGTGATGCAACTGAACCCCTCAGAAATCAGCGAGCTGATCAAGTCCCGCATCTCGGGTCTTGGCGCCGACGCTGAAGTGCGCAACACCGGCACGGTGATTTCCGTGACCGATGGTATCTGCCGCGTGCACGGCCTGTCTGGCGTGATGCAGGGCGAGATGCTGGAATTCCCCGGTAACACGTTCGGTCTGGCACTGAACCTCGAGCGCGACTCTGTCGGCGCCGTGGTGCTGGGCGAGTACGAACACATTTCCGAAGGCGACCCGGTCAAGTGCACCGGCCGCATTCTGGAAGTGCCGGTTGGCAAGGAACTGCTGGGCCGCGTGGTCAACACGCTGGGTCAGCCGATCGATGGCAAAGGCCCGATCAACGCCAAAGAAACCGACGTGATCGAAAAGGTTGCCCCTGGCGTGATCGCACGTCAGTCGGTCAGCCAGCCGGTGCAGACCGGCCTGAAGTCGATCGACGCGATGGTGCCGATCGGCCGTGGCCAGCGCGAGCTGATCATTGGCGACCGCCAGACCGGCAAGACCGCCGTTGCTGTCGACGCGATCATCAACCAGAAGGGCAAGGGCGTTTTCTGCGTCTACGTGGCAATCGGTCAGAAGGCTTCGACCGTGAACAACGTGGTGCGCAAGCTCGAAGAACTGGGCGCGATGGAGTACACCATCGTCGTTGCTGCTACGGCATCGGACTCCGCCGCCATGCAGTACCTGGCTGCCTACGCTGGTTGCACGATGGGCGAGTACTTCCGCGACCGCGGCGAAGACGCGCTGATCGTTTATGACGACCTGACCAAGCAAGCCTGGGCCTACCGCCAGGTGTCGCTGCTGCTGCGCCGCCCGCCGGGCCGCGAAGCTTACCCCGGCGACGTGTTCTACCTGCACTCGCGTCTGCTCGAGCGCGCAGCCCGCGTGAACGCCGACTACGTCGAGAAGTTCACCAAGGGCGCAGTGACCGGCAAGACCGGCTCGCTGACCGCGCTGCCCGTGATCGAAACGCAAGCTGGCGACGTGTCCGCTTTCGTGCCGACCAACGTGATCTCGATCACCGACGGCCAGATCTTCCTGGAAACCGACCTGTTCAACGCAGGTGTGCGCCCCGCAATCAACGCCGGTATCTCGGTGTCGCGCGTTGGTGGTGCCGCCCAGACCAAGGTCGTCAAGAAGCTGTCCGGCGGTATCCGTACCGACCTGGCCCAGTACCGTGAACTGGCTGCGTTCGCGCAGTTCGCTTCCGACCTGGACGATGCCACCCGCAAGCAGCTGGAGCGCGGCCGCCGCGTGACGGAACTGCTCAAGCAGGCTCAATACCTGCCGCTGCAGGTGTGGCAGCTGGCCGCGTCGCTGTACGCAGCCAACAACGGCTTCCTCGACAACGTGGAAGTGAAGGACATTCTCCCGTTCGAGAAGGGCCTGCACGACCATCTGAAGACCAAGTACGCCGACCTCGTCACCCGCATCGAAGATTCCAAGGATCTGTCGAAGGAAGACGAAGCCACCCTGCGTGCCGCGATCGAGGATTTCAAGAAGTCCGCCGCGTTCTAACCGCGCAATTCCACGAAACTGCGCCGGCACCGTTGCCATGACGGTGCCGGTGCGGCACGAATGGAGAGGAAGATATGGCCGGAACGAAAGAAATTCGAACCAAGATCAAGAGCGTGCAAAACACGCGCAAGATCACCAAGGCGATGGAGATGGTCGCCGCGTCCAAGATGCGCAAGGCGCAGGAACGGATGCGCAACGCCCGTCCCTATGCCGAGAAAGTGCGCAATATCGCGGCGCACCTGGCTGCAGCCAACCCCGAGTTCAAGCACCCCTTCATGGTGGCACGCGACATCAAGCGCGCCGGCATGATCGTGGTGACGACGGACAAGGGGCTGTGCGGCGGCATGAACACGAACGTGCTGCGTGCGGTAACCAATGAGCTGCGTGAGCTGCAAAGCCGCGGCGTGGAGGTGCAGAGCACCGCCATTGGTTCCAAGGGCTTGCAGTTCATGGGCCGCATCGGCGCCAAGGTGCTCTCGCACGTGGTGCACCTCGGTGACACCCCGCATCTGGAAAAACTGATCGGTGCCATCAAGGTCCAGCTCGACGCCTTCACCAATGGTGAAATCGATGCTGTGTACCTGGCTTACACCAAGTTCATCAATACGATGAAGCAGGAGCCGATGGTGGAGCAGCTGCTGCCGCTCCCCGCCGACAAGTTTGCCCAGACCGAAGATGAAAAGCGCGCCTACTCGTGGGATTACATCTACGAGCCCGACGCACAGACCGTAGTGGAAGAATTGTTGGTCCGCTATGTCGAAGCGCTGGTGTACCAGGCCGTGGCCGAAAACATGGCGTCCGAGCAATCGGCGCGCATGGTGGCCATGAAGGCGGCATCCGACAATGCCAAGAACGTGATCGGCGAACTGCAACTGGTCTACAACAAGACCCGTCAGGCAGCGATTACCAAGGAACTGTCGGAAATCGTCAGCGGTGCCGCAGCCGTCTAAGGCGTCAAGTATTCAAGCTATCGGAGATACGAAATGAGTATCGGAAATATTGTGCAGTGTATTGGCGCCGTGGTGGACATCGAGTTCCCCCGCGACGCGCTGCCTAAGGTCTACGAAGCGCTCGTGCTGGAAGACAGCAACGAAGCCTCGTTCGCCGAGAAGGGCCTGACCTTCGAAGTGCAGCAACAGCTGGGTGACGGCGTGGTGCGTACCATTGCCCTCGGCTCGTCGGACGGCCTGCGCCGCGGCATGGCAGTGAAGGGCACTGGCGCCCCGATCTCGGTGCCCGTCGGCCACGGCACGCTGGGCCGCATCATGGACGTGCTGGGTCGTCCCATCGACGAAGCCGGCCCGATCGCTTCGGACGAGCTGCGCGCGATCCACCAGAAGGCCCCGAAGTTCGACGAACTGTCGCCTTCGGTTGACCTGCTCGAAACCGGCATCAAGGTGATCGACCTGGTGTGCCCGTTCGCAAAGGGCGGCAAGGTGGGTCTGTTCGGTGGCGCCGGCGTCGGCAAGACCGTGAACATGATGGAGCTCATCAACAACATCGCCAAGCAGCACAGCGGTTTGTCGGTGTTCGCCGGCGTGGGCGAGCGTACCCGTGAAGGGAACGACTTCTACCACGAAATGAAGGACTCGAACGTTCTCGACAAGGTGGCCATGGTGTTCGGCCAGATGAACGAGCCGCCGGGCAACCGTCTGCGCGTGGCACTGTCCGGCCTGACCATGGCCGAGAAGTTCCGCGACGAAGGCCGTGACATCCTGTTCTTCGTCGACAACATCTACCGCTACACGCTGGCCGGTACCGAAGTGTCCGCACTGCTGGGCCGTATGCCTTCCGCAGTGGGTTACCAGCCGACGCTGGCCGAGGAAATGGGCAAGCTGCAAGAGCGCATCACCTCGACCAAGACTGGCTCGATCACGTCGATCCAGGCCGTGTACGTGCCTGCGGATGACTTGACCGACCCGTCGCCTGCTACCACCTTCCTGCACTTGGACTCGACCGTCGTGCTGTCGCGTGACATCGCCGCGCTGGGTATCTACCCGGCAGTCGATCCGCTCGACTCGACCTCGCGTCAGCTGGACCCGCAAGTCGTGGGTCAAGAGCACTACGACGTGGCCCGTCGCGTGCAGCAAACGCTGCAACGCTACAAGGAACTGCGCGACATTATCGCGATTCTGGGCATGGACGAACTGTCGCCGGAAGACAAGCAGTCGGTGTCGCGCGCTCGTAAGATCCAGCGTTTCCTGTCGCAGCCCTTCCACGTTGCGGAAGTGTTCACGGGTTCGCCGGGCAAGTACGTCACGCTGAAGGAAACCATCCGCGGCTTCAAGATGCTGGTGGACGGCGAGTGCGATCACCTGCCGGAGCAAGCGTTCTACATGGTCGGCTCGATCGACGAAGCCTTCGAGAAGGCCAAGAAGCTCCAGTAAGCGGCGTCTTTCGCTGCCAGCGCCGTAGTGGCGGCCGCCACGGACAGCAACGTCCGGGGCGGCCGCGCTTAGCCTGGCGGCGGAATACTTGCTTCCTGGCAACGGGAAGCCGAAGCTTTCAGGGACTAAAGGAATTCACATGGCAACCATTCTTGTAGACGTCGTCAGCGCCGAATCGTCGATCTTCTCCGGTCAGGCGAAGTTCGTGGCACTGCCGGGCGAGTCGGGCGAGTTGGGTATCCTGCCGGGCCATACGCCGCTGATTACGCGTATCCAGCCGGGCGCGGTGCGCATCGAGAAGGAAGACGGCAGCGAAGAGTTCGTGTTCGTGGCCGGCGGGATTCTCGAAGTCCAGCCCAAGCACGTCACCGTGCTGGCAGACACCGCTATCCGCGGCAGCGATCTCGACGAAGCCAAGGCGCAGGAAGCCAAGCGCGCCGCCGAGGAGCTGATGCAGAACCAGAGCAGCGATCTCGACCTGGCACGTGCCCAGAGCGAGCTTGCCGTGGCAGCAGCACAGCTGGCTGCCATCGCGCGCCTGCGCCGGAAACGGTAAGAAAAGCAGGGCCGCCGCAGCTGTTGTTTTTTTGGCGGCGGCGAAAAAAAAGGCAGCTGCGAGGCTGCCTTTTTTTTATGCCAGCGACTATTCTGTCGGCTCAGGACAAAAAAAAGCGCGCGGGCCGGGGAGGCTCCGCGCGGACGGGAAAATCCCTTCGAGGGGTCAATTCGAAGGAACGGGTAAGGTCCAGGTCAACCAACAGGCGCTAACCACATTCTTGTGGTCCAGCACTCGGTCAGGCGGTATTGATCGCATTCAGACGATTTAACCAGCCGGAACCGGCAAGCGCCAACATCATCTCAACCTGGTACACCGATCACAGGCATCGCCTGCGATCCGGTCAATCTGGGTGGGAATGCTTCCTTAGGCTTTCTTCCATGACGTCCTCCCTTTCTGTTTGGGGGAGGTAACGCCTTTCACAAAAAACTGATTGTGTTGAAGCATTGTGGGGGAAACTTTTGGGGATGGCAGTAACAAAATGTATCGGTTTGCAAGAAGTTGAAAGCGCGGTAACCAAATAAGCGTCTAAACAGGCATGTTACGCCACGTTTCACCGCACTTGTCGTCAGGCGGCGGGAACATCACCACGCGGCGCGGGTCCGATAGCTTTCGCTGATCCTGCCATCCGCCTTGCGGTCCGGCCATCCACTGCCATGCCGCTTTCCTTCCTCTTTTCCCCGTTTTACCGCTTTGCCCAGGCCCCTGCGGATATGGCGAGAGGCGTTGTCCAGCATAGGCTGGCGGCATTGCTGGCTGCGTCTTTCATGGCGGCTGGCCAGGCTGGCGCGGCCGAGCCGCAAGCCCCCGCCGGTGCGCTCTGGCAAGGCGAGCTCGACGGCCGCGTACAGGTATCGCTGACGATATTTCCTCGCGCGGGCACTGACGGGATCGACGGCACGGCCCGTTACGATTCAATGCTTGCCGCCGCGCCGCGTCAACTCGATGGCCAATTGACATCCGACGGACGGCTGAGCGTGCGCGAGCGCGCCGCCGGACAGGCGCCTGTTGAGTATCCCGAAGCCCGCGATGGTGCACGTTTCGAGGGCACCGTCTCCTCCGATGGGTTGAGTGTCAGTGGGGAATGGATGAATACCGACGGTACTCGCCGCCAGGCATTGACGCTCACGCGCAAGGCGGTCTATCGCGAGCGCACTGTGAATGTGGCTGGCGCGCGTCTTACCGAACGCTATCCCGAAACCGGCCGCCCGCGCGTGGATGCCCTGATTACGTCACTACGCGCCAGCAGTTGCGGCCGGGGCGAACAGGAGTGCCGCAGCGCGATCGAGGTAATGCGGCTGGATGCCGGCAACGTCAGCCTGCTGCGCACCACCTGGCGCTACAGCGGTGGCGCGCATGGCAGCCTCGACTTCATGAGTGGCACGTGGCGGCGTTACGGGCCGGCGGGTGCAATGGCATCCGCGCCAAATGTCCAGCTGGTCTATCGCCGGGTCGGGCTAGCCGATCTCCTGCAGCCGGGCGAGGCCTGCCTGCAAAAACTCAACGACGAGCTACAAGCCGCACTGAAGCGGCAGGGCGCAGCCGAGCCTGCGCGTGGCGTGCTTGACGCACAAGCGCTGCAGGAATCGCGCGTCCCGTTTACCCTGTACCGCGGTGGCGTGGTGTTGCACTATGCCCCCTACGCGGTTGGCCCATTTGCGCAGGGTGCTTACCAGGTGGCGGTGCCGTTCGCGCGGCTGGGAAGTTGTGCCCGCCCGGCCGGTACCGGCCGCGACAAGTCCCCCGAACCCAACGAGAAGGAATCGACGTGAGCGAGATGCAGACAGCCATGCGCGGCATGCTGGCAATGAAGACGGTTGCCGTGGCCGGCCTGTCCGGGCACCCGGACAGGCCCAGCCATGAAGTAGCCGCGTACTTGCAGCGCCATGGCTATCGCATTGTCCCCGTCAATCCGCGCCACGCGGGCGAGCGCATCCTGGGCGAGACCTGCTACGCCAGCCTGGCCGATGCCGCTGCGGACTTGGCCAAGTCCGGGCTGCGCATTGATTGGGTCGATATCTTCCGCCGTGCCGCCGATGTGCCGCCGGTGCTCGAGGATGCCATCGCGATCGGCGCCCGCGGCGTCTGGCTGCAGCTCGGCATCGTCAATGATGAGGCTTTTGCCCGGGCCACCGCCACCGGATTGCTGGCGGTGCAGGACCGCTGCAGCAAGATCGAGCTGATGCGCCAGGCCGCCTGATCCCGCTAAACTAGTCACGCCAGCCCCGAATCTCGTCCTCAATCCCGCCCTAAATCCAGTCCCAAGCAGCCATGGCCATCGATCCCCAGCTTCTCGACTATTACCGCCGGCTCTCCGAACGCTACGCCGGGCAGCCCGAGCCGGCGGGTGCCGCCGGCCGCCGCGCGCGCTTCGCCGAGATTGCGGCGACCTCGGTCGTGCCCGACCCGGAAGGCATCACGTCCACCGACATGGAGCTGGTGCTACCCGGGCGCACGCTGGCGGTGCGATTGTTCCGCCCGGAAGGCGTGGCCGAGCCGCGCCTGATTGTCTATTTCCATGGCGGCGGCTGGGTGGTGGGTTCGCAGGACACGCATCACAGCGTGGCAGCGCTGCTTGCCGCCGACACCGGCTGCGCGGTGGCCAGCGTGGACTACCGGCTGGCGCCCGAGCATCCGTTCCCCGCGCCGTGCGACGACGCGCTGCAGGCGGTGCTGTGGTTCGCCGAGCAACGCGACCGCTTGCGCCTGGATGCGGGCTTCCTGGCCGTGGCGGGCGACAGCGCGGGCGGGCACCTGGCCGCGCAGGCCGCGCGCTGGGCCAATGCGCACGGGCGCCCCGGCCTGGTCAACGCCCAGTTGCTGATCTATCCCGTGGCCGCGCCGGTGCTGGCCAGCGAAAGCTATCGCGCCTTTGCGGATGGCCCCGGCCTCACCCGCGACGAAATGGCCTGGTTCTGGACGGCATTCATCGGCGCCGAGCGCCTTGCCGCCGGCGCCGCCATCGAAGACACGCGCATCCACCTGATGGGCGCCGCGCCACAGCACCTGCCCCCGGCCAGCGTGGTGATTGTTGCCGCACACGACGTGCTGCGCGACGACGGCCTGGCCTACGCGGACTACCTGGTGCGCTACGGCGCGCCGGTGATCACGCTGGAGGCAAGCGGGATGACGCACGGCTTTGCACGGCTGCAGCCCGATGTCCCGCGCGCGCGCGAATGGATGCGCCGCGCCGCGCAGGCCTTCAAGGAACTGGCGGAGGATATCTAAGCTGCCGGCAGGGGCCGGCCATCCCGTAAAATGGTGGTCTTACGAGGATGACCATGACCGCATTGCAGAACGATACCTTCCTGCGCGCGCTGCGCCGGCAACCGACCGAGTACACCCCGCTGTGGCTGATGCGTCAGGCGGGGCGTTACCTGCCCGAATACAACGCCACGCGCGCTCGCGCCGGCAGCTTCCTCGGCCTGGCCAAGAACCCGGCCTATGCCACGGAAGTTACCCTGCAGCCCCTCGAGCGCTATCCGCTCGACGCGGCCATTCTCTTCTCCGACATCCTGACCGTGCCCGATGCCATGGGCCTCGGGCTGTCGTTTGCGCAAGGCGAGGGTCCGCGCTTTGCCCACCCGCTGCGCACCGAAGGCGACGTCAAGAAGCTGGCGGTGCCGGACATGGCCTCGCTGTCTTACGTGTTCGACGCGGTCAGCGAGATCCGCCGCGCGCTGGTGCAGGACGGCCGCCAGCGCGTGCCGCTGATCGGCTTCTCGGGCAGCCCCTGGACGCTGGCCTGCTACATGGTCGAGGGCGCCGGCTCTTCCGATTTCCGCACGGTCAAGGCCATGATGTACAGCCGCCCCGACCTGATGCACCGCATCCTGGAGATCAACGCGCAGGCCGTGTCGGCCTACCTGAATGCACAGATCGAGGCAGGTGCACAAGCCGTGATGCTGTTCGACACCTGGGGCGGCACGCTGGCCGACGGCATGTACCAGACGTTCTCCCTGGCCTATATGCGCAAGGTGCTGGCCGGACTGAAGCGCGAGCATAACGGCGAGCAGGTGCCAGCCATCGTGTTTACCAAGGGCGGCGGATTGTGGCTGGAGGCGCTCACCGAGATCGGTGCCGATGCGCTCGGTCTGGACTGGACGGTCAACTTGACGCAGGCGCGCCGCCGCACCGGCGGCAAGGTGGCGCTGCAGGGCAATATCGACCCCAATGTGCTGTTTGCGCCGGAAGCCGCGATTCGCGAACAGGTGCGCGGCGTGCTCGACAGTTATGCCGCCGGCGGCGGCAGCGACGGACACGTCTTCAACCTCGGCCACGGCATTTCCCAGTTCACCCCGCCCGAGAATGTGACGGTGCTGGTGGACGAGGTGCATCGCTACAGCCGGCAGCTGCGCACCGCGGCAAGGTGACAGCTGGTGCACGTCTTCCCTCCCACCGGGGGGTACCGCCTGTGCGGCGCAGCGAGCCGGTCTCGCACGCCGCACCCGGACGGGCGGGTGCCGGGGGAGGCTTGCCCGAAGCGCTGTCAAGTAAACTATTTTGCAATATTTCGCCCTTTCGGTGCCGGTTCACGCTTGTCAAGGCTTGACTTATGCACATCAATGGGTTTTCCGCAGTGCAAGAGCGGGTTAGTCCCTAACTCATCTGAGGGATGTCGCCAAGTCCTTGATTTACAAGGCATTGCATCTGGCCACGCACAGGCTGGAATGCCCGTGGGAGCCTTGTTTTACGGGGCTTGCCGGGAACGCCGGACGAGTTTTCAACAAAGTTATCCACAGGCGCTGCCCGGGGCCGGTAAAACCAGCCATCTATCATCGACTTAGGGGCACATTTGAAGCGTTACTTTAAGTTGATGTTGCGCCGCACACTGAATTTGTCTGGAAAGCGGCTCAGCCTCGGTCTGCACATGCATTGGGCTTGCTTGCCCCAATCTGGACCGTACCCACCGCTGCGCTGGGCGATCGGCCTGGGAGGCACAGTGTGATGTTACCGGCGATCCCCGGGCAAGCCGGGCCGGCCGCGGAGCTCACCGACGGCGCACCGCTTGCCGTCGTGCGGGTGGCACTTGATACGCCGGCTGACGATGTCTTCGATTACCTTGCTGGCCCGGAAGTCCTGCCCGGCGAACTGGTCACGGTGCCGTTCGGCCGCCGTACGCTGGTCGGCGTGGCGATATCGCGTTGTACGCACTCCGATGTACCTGCGGACAAGCTGCGTTCTGTCGCGCAGCGCCTGGACTGGCTGCCACCGCTTGGCGCCCACTGGATTGCGCTGGCGGGCTTTGCCGCTCGCTATTACCACCGCTGCCTTGGCGAAGTCATGCTGCCCGCGCTACCTCCGGCCCTGCGCGAGGCCGACGGCTGGGCGCGGCTGGCACTGCGTGCCCGCAGCGAACACTACCGCGCGGCCCCGGGGCAGGGCGAGGCGCTGTTGGCGGCGGTGCCGCCGCGCGCCCGCACCGTGCTGGCGCTGGCTCAAGCGCTGGTGGCAGCCGCCGGGGAAGGGCGGGCGGTATCCGCCGCCGAGGCGCGCGTGCTATGCAGCGCGGCGCCCTCGCGCCTGGCGGAGTGGACCGAGGCCGGCTGGGTGATCTCCGGGCGGGCCGACCAGCCCTTGCTGGGCGCGCCCTCGGCTGCCGAGCCGTCGACCGCGCCGCCACTGCACGAGGAGCAGCGCGTGGCCGTGGAAGCCATCGCGCAGGCCAAGGGATTCGCGCCGTTCCTGCTCCACGGCGTCACCGGCAGCGGCAAGACCGAAGTCTACCTGCACGCCATGGCCGACGTGCTGGCGCGCGATGCGCAGGCGCAGGTGCTGATGCTGGTGCCTGAAATCAACCTCACGCCGCAACTGCAGGGCCGCATTGCCTCGCGCTTTCCCCATCTGCCGCTGGCGGTGCTGCATAGCGGCCTGGCCGACCAGGAGCGCACGCTGCAATGGCTGGCCGCGCATCGCGGCGAGGCCCGCATCGTGCTGGGCACGCGGCTGGCCGTGCTGGCCTCGCTGCCACACCTGGCGCTGATCGTGGTCGACGAGGAGCACGACACATCCTACAAGCAGCAGGAAGGCCTGCGCTACTCCGCGCGCGACCTGGCCGTATGGCGGGCCAAGCAGCTCGGCGCGGCTGTGGTGCTGGGCTCCGCCACGCCGTCCATGGAGTCCTGGTGGCGTGCGGAGCAGGGCACCTACCGCAAGCTGGTGTTGCGTGAGCGGGCCCAGACCGATGCCACGCTGCCCACGGTGCGGCTGATCGATATCAACCAGGAACGCCAGCGCCAGCGTGCCCTCTACGAAGGGCTGTCGGTGCCGTTGCTCAACGCCATCGAGGCCCGCCTGCAGCGTGGCGAGCAGAGCCTGCTGTTCCTGAACCGGCGCGGCTACGCCCCGGTGCTGGCCTGCGATAGCTGCGGCTGGCTCTCCGGATGCCCGCGCTGCTCGGCCTATATGGTGCTGCACCGGCCGGAGCGCCGCCTGCGCTGCCACCATTGCGGGCTGGAATCCCCGGTGCCGCACCATTGCCCGGATTGTGGAAATGTGGATGTTGCACCGCTTGGCCGAGGCACCCAGCGCATCGAGGAGGCCTTGGCAGCACGCTTCCCGCAAGCGCGCATCGCCCGCATCGATGCCGACTCCACGCGCCGCAAGGGCAGCGCGCAGGCCATGTTCGATGAGGTCCACGCAGGCGAGGTCGACATCCTGGTCGGTACGCAGATGGTGGCCAAGGGACACGACTTCCAGCGCGTGACCCTGGTCGGCATCGTCCATCCGGACGCCGCCATGTTCAGCCACGACTTTCGCGCGGCCGAGCATCTGTTTGCCTCCCTGATGCAGGTGGCCGGACGGGCCGGGCGGGCAGGGCTGGCGGGCGAGGTGCTGATCCAGACCCGCTATCCCGATGCATCGGCATTGCAGGCATTGGTACGCCATGACTATGATGGATTCGCGGCTACCCAGTTGCGCGAGCGCCGCCAGGCCGGGTTGCCCCCGTTTGCCTACCAGGTGCTCGTCACGGCCGACCATGCCGAACTGGAGCGTGCGCTGGCCTTCCTCCAGAGCGCGCGGAATCGGGCCGATACGTGCCGGATGGCGCCGGAGGTGCAACTCCATGACCCGGTGCCGATGTCGATGGTGCGGGTGGCTAACCGGGAGCGCGCGCAAATGCTGGTGGAAAGTACCTCGCGCATTGCACTGCAAAGATTTATCAGCGAGTGGGTGCAAACTTTCGGCGAGGCGCTGGGCGATGCCAAGGGCGTGCGCTGGCAGTTGGAGATCGATCCTTTGCGTATCTGAGCGGAACCCGAGCGGAACCCGAGTGGGGTCCGGTTGCGCCAGGGGCAGCGCAGCGCAAGGTACGGTGCAACCACTTTTTCTGATGTGTCTGAGTGGTTATACCTAGTTGCACCTTTGGTTTGCCCGGGAGTATGATCGCGCCAATCTGCCGGTTTCCCCGCAGTCAGGAAGCCGGCATCCGCATCTTACGGAGAATCAAGCGCATGGCCACCACCACCCTCGGCGTCAAACTCGACGACGCCTCCCGCGAGCGCCTCAAGCGCGTTGCGCAGTCGATCGACCGCACGCCGCACTGGCTGATCAAGCAGGCGATCTTCACGTATCTGGAGCAAGTCGAACGGGGCAACATCCCGCATGAGACCAGCGCCGCCGGTACGGGGAGCGAGGGTGCGGCGGACGGCGCCGACGCCTTTGACGGCGCGGCTAGCGATGGCGCGATACAGCCTTTCCTCGAGTTTGCGCAGAGCGTGCAGCCGCAATCGGTGCTGCGCGCCGCCATCACAGCCGCTTATCGCCGCCCGGAGTCCGAGTGCGTGCCGGTGCTGCTTGAGCAGGCTCGCCTGCCACATCAGCAGGCCGAAGCCGCACTTGCCATGGCCCGGACCCTGGCCACGCGATTGCGTGAGCGCAAGGTCGGCACCGGCCGCGAAGGGCTGGTGCAGGGCCTGATCCAGGAGTTCTCGTTGTCCTCGCAGGAAGGCGTGGCGCTGATGTGCCTGGCCGAGGCGCTGCTGCGCATTCCCGACAAGGCCACCCGCGACGCGCTGATCCGCGACAAGATCAGCGGCGCCAACTGGCAGTCGCACCTGGGCCAGAGCCCGTCGGTGTTCGTCAATGCCGCCACCTGGGGCCTGCTGTTTACGGGCAAGCTGGTGGCTACGCATACCGAAGCCGGCCTGTCCAAGGCGCTGACCCGCATCATCGGCAAGGGCGGCGAGCCGCTGATCCGCAAGGGCGTGGACATGGCGATGCGCCTGATGGGCGAGCAGTTCGTCACCGGCGAGACCATTTCCGAGGCGCTGGCCAACGCGCGCAAGTACGAGGCCGAGGGCTTCCGCTACTCCTACGACATGCTGGGCGAAGCGGCCATGACCGAGGCCGACGCGCAACGCTACCTGGCCTCCTACGAGCAGGCCATCAATGCCATCGGCCAGGCTTCGCGCGGGCGCGGCATCTATGAAGGCCCCGGCATCTCGATCAAACTCTCGGCGCTGCATCCGCGCTATAGCCGCGCGCAGCATGAGCGCGTCATCGGCGAGCTGTACGGCCGCCTCAAGTCGCTGACCTTGCTGGCTCGGCAGTACGACATCGGCATCAATATCGACGCCGAGGAAGCCGACCGCCTGGAAATCTCGCTCGACCTGCTGGAGCGCCTGTGCTTCGAGCCCGAGCTGGCCGGCTGGAACGGCATCGGCTTCGTGGTGCAGGGCTACCAGAAGCGCTGCCCGTTCGTGATCGACTACCTGATCGACCTGGCTCGCCGCAGCCGCCACCGCCTGATGATCCGCCTGGTCAAGGGCGCGTACTGGGATAGCGAGATCAAGCGCGCCCAGGTGGACGGGCTGGAGGGCTATCCGGTCTACACGCGCAAGGTCTATACCGACGTGTCCTACGTGGCCTGCGCGCGCAAGCTGCTGTCGGTGCCGGACGTGATCTACCCGCAGTTCGCTACCCACAACGCCCACACGCTGGCGGCCATCTATCAGATCGCCGGTCACAACTACTACCCTGGCCAGTATGAGTTCCAGTGCCTGCACGGCATGGGCGAGCCGCTGTACGACCAGGTGGTCGGCCCGCTGGCTGATGGCAAGTTCAACCGCCCGTGCCGGATCTACGCGCCGGTCGGCACGCATGAGACGCTGCTGGCCTACCTGGTGCGCCGCCTGCTGGAAAACGGCGCCAACACGTCCTTCGTCAACCGCATCGCCGACGACACCATCTCGCTGGACGAACTGGTGGCCGACCCGGTGGCCGTGGTCGAGCAGATGCACGCCGATGAGGGCGCGCTTGGCCTGCCGCATCCGCGCATTGCGCAGCCACGCACCCTTTACGGCGAGTCGCGCGCCAATTCTGCCGGCATCGACCTGTCCAACGAGCATCGCCTGGCCTCGCTGTCGTCCGCGCTACTGGCCAGCACGAGCGAGGCGGTCAGCGCCGTGCCGCTGCTGGGCACGGAAGCCGCTGCCGGCGAGGACGCCAATCAGCCGGCACCCGTGCGCAACCCGTCCGACCAGCGCGACGTGGTCGGCCATGTCACCGAGGCCAGCATGGCCGAGGTGGAAGCCGCGCTGCAGGCCGCCGTCAACGCCGCGCCGATCTGGCAGGCGACCCCGGCCGACGTGCGCGCCGCCGCGCTGGAGCGCGCCGCGGAACTGATGGAAGCGCAGATGCAGTCCCTGATGGGCATCATCGTGCGCGAGGCCGGCAAGACCTTCTCCAATGCCATCGCCGAAGTGCGCGAGGCCGTGGACTTTCTGCGCTATTACGCCGCGCAAGTGCGTGAGACCTTCTCCAGCGACACCCATCGTCCGCTCGGGCCGGTGGTCTGCATCAGCCCGTGGAATTTCCCGCTGGCCATCTTCACCGGCCAGGTCGCGGCCGCGCTGGCTGCCGGCAACACCGTGCTGGCCAAGCCCGCCGAGCAGACCCCGCTGATCGCCGCCCAGGCGGTGCGCTTGCTGCGCGAGGCTGGGGTGCCGGCTGGCGCCGTGCAGTTGTTGCCGGGCCGGGGCGAAACCGTGGGCGCCGCGCTGGTCGGCGACGCTCGCGTCAAGGGCGTGATGTTCACCGGCTCCACCGAAGTGGCGCGCCTGCTGCAACGCAGCGTGGCCGGCCGGCTGGACGCGGCTGGCCGCCCGGTGCCGCTGATCGCCGAGACCGGCGGCCAGAACGCGATGATCGTGGACTCCTCCGCGCTGGCCGAGCAGGTGGTTGGCGATGTGGTCAACTCCGCCTTCGACTCGGCCGGCCAGCGCTGTTCCGCGCTGCGCGTGCTGTGCCTGCAGGAAGAAGTGGCCGACCGCGTGCTGGAAATGCTCAAGGGCGCGATGGATGAGCTCACCATGGGCAACCCGGACCGTTTGTCCACCGATGTCGGCCCGGTCATCGACGAAGAGGCGCGCGGCAACATCGTGCGCCATATCGACGCCATGCGCGCCAAGGGCCGCCGCGTCCACCAGGCCGACCCGAACGGCGCGCTCAGCGCGGCCTGCCGCAATGGCACGTTTGTGTCGCCAACGCTGATCGAACTCGACAGCATCGAAGAACTGCAGCGCGAAGTCTTTGGCCCCGTGCTGCATGTGGTGCGCTACCCGCGAGCCGGCCTTGACACGCTGCTTGCGCAGATCAATGGCACCGGCTACGGCCTGACCATGGGCATTCACACCCGTATCGACGAGACCATCGAGCACATCGTCGAGCGCGCGGAAGTGGGCAACCTCTACGTCAACCGCAATATCGTGGGCGCGGTGGTGGGCGTGCAGCCCTTCGGCGGCGAAGGCCTGTCCGGCACCGGCCCCAAGGCGGGCGGCCCGCTGTACCTGCACCGTCTGTTGTCGGTCTGCCCGCAGGACGCCGTGGCCCGCGTGGTGCGCGCCTCCGACACCGTCGGCGGCGCCGACGAGACCGGCCCGGTGCGCCGCACGCTGACCGAGACACTGGCTACGCTCAAGGAATGGGCGCAGCGCGAGAGCGCGGCGCTGCCCGGGCTGGTGGCGGCGTGCGAGCGCTTTGCCGCGGCCTCGGCGGCCGGCCTGTCGGTCACGCTGCCCGGCCCCACCGGCGAGCGCAACACCTACACGCTGCTGCCGCGCGCCGCCGTGCTGTGCCTGGCCCAGCAGGAGACCGACCTGGCTGTGCAACTGGCGGCGGTACTGGCGGCTGGCAGCCAGGCGGTGTGGGTTGAAAGCCCCATGGCCCGGGCCCTGTTTGCGCGCCTGCCCAAGGCAGTACAATCGCGCGTCCGCCTGGTGGCCGACTGGTCGGCCGGCGATACCGGCTTCGACGCGGTTCTCCACCATGGCGATTCCGACCAACTGCGCGCGGTATGCGAACAGCTGGCCACGCGCCCCGGCCCGATCATTTCGGTGCAAGGCCTGGCACATGGTGAACCGAATATCGCCATCGAGCGTTTGTTGATCGAGCGTTCGCTGTCCGTCAATACGGCGGCAGCGGGTGGCAATGCGAGTTTGATGACGATCGGCTAACCGCCGGGCGTCGATCGAAGCGGCGCGAGGCAGCGGTGATCCCGCAAACCTCGCGTATTTGAAAATCGGGGAGCGTTTCGCGCCACACCCGGACGCGTCCAAAAACGCAGCAAAGGCTATAGAGAATAGCTACCAAGGAGAACAGATGAACTCGACTTTCCACAAGACGGCCCTCACCGTTGCCCTGTCCGTCGCTGGCCTGTGCGCCACCTCGGCCGCCTTCGCCCAGGCGCAGGAAATCAAGCTGGGCTTTGCCGCGCCGATGACCGGCGGCCAGGCGCAATACGGCAAGGACATGCAGAACGGCGTTGTCCTCGCCATCGAGGAAATGAACGCGACCAAGCCCAAGATCGGCGGCAAGGACGTCAAGTTCGTACTGCTCTCCGAAGACGACGCGGCCGACCCCAAGACCGGCTCGGTGGTCGCGCAGAAGCTGGTCGACAACGGCATCCAGGGCATGCTGGGCCACTTCAACTCGGGCACCAGCATCCCGGCGTCGATGGTCTACAACCGCGCTGGCATCCCCCAGATCGCCATGGCAACGGCGCCTGAGTACACCCGCCAGGGCTTCAAGACCACTTTCCGCATGATGACCTCCGACACCCAGCAGGGCTCGGTGATCGGTGCCTTCGTGGTGAAGAAGCTGGGCGCCAAGAACATCGCCATCGTCGACGACCGCACGGCCTACGGCCAAGGCCTGGCCGACGAGTTCGAGAAGGCCGCCAAGGCCGCCGGCGGCAAGATCGTGCGCCGCGAGTTCACCAACGACAAGGCGGTGGACTTCAAGGCTGTGCTGACCAACATCAAGCGCAGCAACCCGGACGTGATCTTCTTTGGCGGCGCCGAGACGCAATCCGCGCCGATGGCCAAGCAGGTCAAGGAACTCGGCATGAAGTCGCCGGTGGTGTCGGGCGAAATGTCGAAGACCGACAACTTCCTCAAGCTGGCCGGTCCTGCCGCCGAGGGCACTGTCGTCTCGCTGGCCGGCCTGCCGCTGGAGCAGATGCCCGGTGGCACCGCCTACGAGAAGAAGTACGAGAAGCGCTTCGGCAGCAAGGTGCAGACCTACTCGCCGTACGCCTATGACGGCGCCACCGCCTTGATGACCGCCATGATCAAGGCGGGCTCGGCCGATCCGGCGCGCTACCTGCCGGTGCTGGCCGCCACCAACATGCAAGGCGTGACCACCAAGACGCTGGCCTACGACGCGCGCGGCGACCTCAAGGACGGCGGCATCACCGTCTACAAGGTGGTTGGCGGCAAGTGGACCGTGCTGGAGACGGTGGGCGGCAAGTAAGCTATTCTGCTCTGGAACGACGCCACCCTGCGGGCCTACCCGTCGGGTTAAAGCGTTGGTCGCGCCCCGCGAGGGGCGTGCAAACGCCTCAGTCAGCGGCTGGGGCGTTTTTTTCGCGGCAAGGTCTGTCTTGACCCGCAGGGGCAGGTCAATGCCGACGAGACCTGCCCTCAGTCTTCGTTGGCGCCGAGGTCCTGCCCCCTCGGCGTCGCCGGGCGCCGCTTCAGCGCGCTCTTGAAAAGGGCTTTGACCGAACCCTCGAGCTTCGCCCAATTTTCGAGTGCCTCCGGGACGAACCGTAGTTCGTGGGGCATTTACAGGTCGTCAATGTTGACTTTGACCGCGCGGCTCACTGATTTGAGTCGCGTCTGCACCAGGCTCTCAAGCTGGCGCTCATCATACAGTTCGGCCAATTTGGCCATGAATTCCGGAGATACGGTGTAGAACGCGGGCCGGTTATGGTTCAGAACAGCCACTGGCTGGCCATGGGCCTCCTCGACAACCTTGCTGGGGTTTTGCTTGAATTCCGAGATGCTGACGGTCAGCAGGCTGTGGATGTTTTCCATCACATGCTCCAGATAGGTCTAGATAGGTCTAAATTCAGACCTGTTTTAGGCCCTGTTTCGATCTGCTCAAGCCTGCGGCGTGGTGCTGTCGTTTCTGGCATACATGGGGACCCAGCCGATGTCTAGTGCTGCGCTAGGGGCAGATTTCTCCCCCTGTTTTCACGAGCAGGACGGGGCCACGATGGCGCATAATCCCGCACTCGCACATCCACCCCGAAGGAGCAGTCCGTGTCCGTGCAGGAAGTCAGCTACGACCACGCCATCGAGCTAGCCAACGCAGAGCGCTACGATGAAGCGCTGGTCATTCTCGACCAGCTTTCGCAGGCGCAGCCTCAAGTGGTGGATTTCGACTGCCTGCGGGCACGCCTGCATTTTGACCGCGGCGATGCGCAGGCCGCCTTTGCCGTGCTCGATGCGGCGCTGGCCAAGCTGCCCGGGCTGCCGCTGCACCCGGCGCACCGTTGGTCCTCGCGCGGTGTGATCGCGCACCGCTACGGCATGCTGCTGATGGGGATGGAGCGCTTGCAGGAGGCGCTGCCCTGGCTGGAAGAGGCTGCGCTGCGCAACGGCTTGTCCTCCGGCGAGTGGAGCGCCCGCCTGCACGCCGGGCTGGTGCATTACCGGCTGGGCAATTTCGCCGCGGCCGGCGCTTACTGGTATGACCTGCTTTATCGCGCGCCGGATCTCGGCGCCGAAGACATCCTGGGCCAGGCGCTGGCCCACGTGAATGCCGCCGGCGACGAGGCCGAGCCGATGCTGCGCCTGTGCCTGGCGCGCATCGGCCTGGACAACCCCGACCTGCTGGCGCTCGACGAAGCCGCGGGCGATGCCCTGGCCGCCGAGCAGGCGGCCATCGTGCTGGCCAGCCAGCCGGACCACCCGCATGCCCGCCGCATCCGCGCGCCGCTGCGCTACCGCGCGGGCGAGCTCGATGGTGCCTGGGACGATTTCGCCACCTATCAGCGCAAGGCGCCGGACCCCAAGGCGCAGGTGCGCGAGCTCGAATGGCGCCACCAGTCCGGCGAGGCCGAGCCTTGGCTGCGCTTTGCCTTCGTCGAGGGCGCGGCGGATGCGACCGGTTACTACAATGCGGGCGTGGCGCTGGCCGAGTTCATGGACGCGGTGCCGGCCGCCGAAGCGGCGTTGATGCCGCACCTGATCAAGGCCTATCGCCTGGGCCTGGCGCGCTTCGAAGCCTACTTCGCCACCGGCGAGGGCGGCTACGACGACGCCGATCCCCATATCTACTCGTTGTTGTGCCACAACTTGGCGACCCGGCTGGAAGGCGACGGCAACCGCGCGGAGCGCATCGCGTTGCACGAGAAGGGCATCGCGGTCAGCGAATTCATCGAGCACTGGATCGACCTGCTCGAGTGCCTCGAGGCGGCCGGCCAGCACGGCAAAGCCGTGGAAGTCGCGGGCGATGTGCTCAACCGCTATCCGCTGGAGCGCGATCCCGCCAACGTGGGCTGGATCTTCAGCCGGCTGGTGAGCACCTGGAAGGCCATCGGCGGCACGGAAGTAACGTCGGCGGCCCGTGACGCGCTGGCGCACATGGATGCGCGCGCCGACGCCTTGCCGGTGGAGGAGCGCAGCCAGACCGCGCACGCGCTGGCGCACGCCCGAGCTCACTTCGCGGGGCTGCTGCGCAACGCCATGGACAGCATGGACCAGCACGACCGCACCGACGCGCAGGCCGAGATCGAGGCCCTGCAGCGCCGCGCGCTGCTGATCGAGGACGCGTGGCTGTGCAACCAGTTCGGCATGATCTGGCGCGGCCTGGGCGCGCCGCAGCGGGCGTTGCCGCTGTTCGAGCTAGCCATCGCGCTGACCGCCGACGATCCTGCGGACCAGGCCTTCCCGCGCCTGCAGCGCGCGCTGATCCGCAACGGCGAGAAGCAATACGCCGAAGCGCTGACGGACTTCGAGGCTGCCTTTGCCGCGCGCAACGGCTGGGATGGCGAGGCCTACCTCGGCGCCGTCGAGGCCGCGCTGGGCCTGGAGCAGCGCGAGACCGCGCTGGGCTACTTCGACAAGGCCCGCGTGAGCGGCGCCGCGCAGGGCAAGACGCGCTCACTCTATGCCCGCATGGAAACCGGCCTGCGGGCGACGCGTCCGGGATGGAAGTTCTGGGGCGTGTAGCCGGCGGGGACCAGCGGCATCACCGGTCCAGTCACGATAAAAAAACGCCATCCCTGTAAGATGGCGTTTTTTTACGTGTGAACGCGTCACGTTGGCAACAAATTCCATGCCTCTGTCGGACAAACTCTGACATGGAATGTCATGTGGCTCCGTTACCATATAGCCCATGAATGGACTGAGCCAATTGTTTCCAAGCCTGCCCCTGGCACCGGGCGGGCTTTTCTGGGTCGGGCTGGCGCTGGTGGGCGCCGGCCTGGCGGGCGAGGTGTGCCGCATGTACCTGCGGCTGCCCCGCATCGTCGGTTACGCCGCAACGGGCCTCGCGGCTGGCATGCTTGGCCGCGGCATCGTGGACGAGGACATGATCGCGCAGACCCGCATCCTGATCGACATGGCGCTGGCGCTCGCCTTGTTCGAGCTCGGGCACCGGCTCTCGCTCACCTGGCTGCGGGCCAATCGCTGGCTGCTCTTCACCAGCGCCTTCGAAAGCCTGCTGACCTGGGGCCTGGTCGCCGCCGTGCTGCAATGGATCGGCGTGAGCCCGGCGGTTGCCATCCTGGCCGGCGGCATTGCCGTCAGCACCTCGCCGACCATCGTGCTGCAGCTCAAGAACGAGCTGCGCGCCGAAGGGCAGGTGACCGAGCGGCTGCTGGCCATGGCCGCGCTCAACAGCATCTACGCCGCCGCCATCGTCCAGGTCGCCACCGGCTGGCTGCATTCCGAATATGGCAACCTGGGTGCGGCGCTGCTGCATCCGCTCTACCTGCTGGTGGGTTCCTGCCTGCTGGCCTGGGGCGTTGGCAAGCTCGGCCACGCGATCTATGCGCGCATGGAGACGGACGATCACTACAGCTTCCTGGTGCTGGTGGGGCTGGTGCTGTTCACGCTGGCGCTCACGCGCTTGCTCAAGCTGTCGATGCCGCTCACGCTGTTGCTCGCCGGTGTGGTGTTCAAGCACCAGGACAGCCAGCCGCGCGTATGGCCAGCGCACTTCGGCAGCGCGGGCAGCTTGTTGATCATCGTGATGGTGGTCTCGCTCGGCCTGCCGCTGACTGCGCACGACTGGGCCATCGGTGGCGGCGCCGCCTGTGTGCTGGTACTGCTGCGTCATATTGCCAAGCTGGTGGGTGTGGTCTCGCTGGGTTCGTTCTCGGGCCTGAGCATGAAGCAGTGCGTGGCGCTCGGGCTTGCGCTGGCACCCATGTCGGGCCTCGCGTACTTGCTGATGAGCGATATCGCGCTGCTGTATCCCGCCACGGGTGAGCCGCTGGCAGCCATCATCCTGTGCACGCTGGCGATCGAGCAGTTGCTTGGGCCTACGCTGGCGGGCTGGGCACTTCGCTATGCGGGCGAGGTCAGAAGCAATGGAGGAGGGCGCTGATGTCACTCGAACCGTTCAAGCATTCCGAGGCGCTGACGTTTGGCGTGGAGCTGGAGCTGCAGCTCGTCAACCGGCATGACTATGACCTCGCGCCGTTCGCGCCGGATCTGCTGCGTGCGCTGAGGGGCGCGCAGCACGCCGGCGACATCAAGCCCGAGATCAGCCCCTCGATGATCGAGATCAGCACCGGCATCTGCAAAAGTTATGCACAGGCGCTGGACGAGCTGGGCACCATGCGCGACCTGATGGTCGACGCCGCGCGCTCGCTCAACCTGGGCATCTGCGGCGGCGGCACGCACCCGTTCCAGCAATGGGCCGACCGCACCATCTCCGATTCGCCGCGCTACCAGTACATTTCCGAGCTTTATGGCTATCTGGCCAAGCAGTTCACGGTGTTCGGCCAGCACGTGCACATCGGCTGCCCGAGCGCCGACGAATCGCTGTTCCTGCTCCACGCCATCGGCCGCTACGTGCCGCATTTCGTCGCGCTGGCCGCCTCCTCGCCCTATGTGCAGGGGGTGGACACCGGCTTCGCCTCGGCACGGCTGAATTCCGTCGCCGCCTTTCCCATGAGCGGGCGCGCGCCGCATCTGCTCACCTGGGACGCCTTCACCGCGTACTTCAACAAGATGCGCAACACGGGCGTGATCGAGAGCATGAAGGACTTCTATTGGGATATCCGTCCCAAGCCGGAGTTCGGCACCATCGAAGTCCGCGTGATGGACACGCCGCTGAGCGTCGGGCGCGCCTGCGATATCGCCGCCTACATCCAGGCGCTCGCGCGCTACCTGCTGCTGTCGCGTCCCTTCATGCCGCAGGAAGACGATTACCTGGTCTACACCTTCAACCGCTTCCAGGCTTGCCGTTTCGGGCTGGAAGGCGAGTACGTGCACCCCAACGAGCTGACCCGGATGCCGATCGCCGACCACATCATCTCGATCTGCGACGTGCTGGTGCCCCATGCCGAAGCGCTGGGTTCGCTCGATGCGCTGGCCAATATCCGCGCGCTGGCGCAAAGCCGCAACGGCGACGCGGAGCGCGTGCGCCAGATCGAAAGCACCACGCGCAGCCTGCGCGAAACGGTGCGGCAGACCTGCGACAGCTGGGCTGGCTGACTACGCCTGCGCGCCCACGTACACCGGCTCGCAGCGCAGCTCCGACTTCACCGAGTTGGCAATGAAGCAGGCCTCGTGCGCCGTGTGATGCAGGTGCGCCAGTTCCTCGCGGGTCGGCTGGCGCTCGCCGCAGAAGGTGACCTCCGGCCTGAGCGTGACCACCGTCATGGCCATCCGGCCTTCCGCGTTCTTCGCCATGGTGCCGACCGCGGCATCGACGTAGCGGTCCACGCAGAACTTGTGCTTGGCGGCGATGGAAAGGAACCACAGCATGTGGCAACTGGAGAGCGAGGCAACGAAGGCTTCTTCGGGATCCACGGCCGCAGCGTCCGACATGGGCAGGGGCACGACATGGGGCGATGAGGATCCAGGTACTTCCACGCCACCGTCGAAGCGCAGCAGGTGCTTGCGGCTATAGCGATTGCCGAGGAAATCCTGCTCGCCACGTTGCCAGAGGATCTCTGCGGTGTACTGGGCCATGCTTCTCTCTCCACTAAATTGCCTGCGAAGGCCGGATACCGGTGTTCCGATCGCCTATCGCCTATCGCCTATCGCCTATCGCCTATCGCCTGTCGCTTCTCGCACGCGCGCGTCACGCCCCGTGCGGCACGCTTTCGCCATCCCGCAGCCCGAGCCGCTGGTTGGCGGGGACCGCCACATCGATCAGCTTCGGCTTGGGCAGGTTCAGCTGCCCCATCATCTCGATGAACTGGGTACGCGTGCGCCCGGCCACGCGGCTGTTGTTGGCGCGCTCGAAGCCGATGGTGGATGCGGTGCGGCCCTTGTAGTCGTGGGCGGGGTAGACCACCGTGTCGTCGGGCAGGGCGAAGAGTTTCTGCGTGAGACTGTCGTACAGCGTGCCGGCGTCGCCGGACTGGAAGTCGGTGCGGCCGCAACCGTCGATCAGCAACGCGTCGCCGGTGAAGACGCGGCGCACCGGGCCGGCGGGCGTGGGCTCTTCCCACAGGTAGCTCATGCTGCCGGCGGTGTGCCCCGGCGTATGGATGGCGCGCAGCGTCTGCGTGCCGAACTGCAGCGTGTCGGCGTCGATCAGCTGCTTTTGCGCGGGTTGGATGTCGCAGCCCGAGGGGGCTGCGGTACGTGCGCCGGTTTGCAGTGCAACATGGCCGGCCGAGGTGATGTGGTCCGCATGGGCATGGGTCTCGACCACCCACGCCAGCGTGGCGCCGCAGGCCTGCAGCAGCGCCATGTCGCGTTCCAGCTGGTGGTCCACCGGATCAATCAGCAGCGCCTGGCGCGTGGCGGCATCGATCAGCAAATAGGTGTAGGTGGACGAGGTCTCGTCAAACAGCTGGTGGAAGGTCTGCATGGCCATGCCCGCTAGTGGGGAAACGCTACATGATAGCGCCGCCAGCGGGCGCAATCAGCCGATTGTCAGCACTTCGCTGATCTGCACCACGGGAACCGCATCGGTGTAATTGGGGATATCGAGCTGCAGCTCGTTGCCGGCGGCCTTGGCGGCGGCAACGAAGTCAGGCACGGACTCGAACAGGAAATGGCACATCACCGTGAAGGCCGGATCTGAACCCGGCGCGCCGGCGCCCAGACCGCGTTCCACCGCCACGCCGCGATAGCCCGGGTGCGCGCCAAACAGCGCGATGGCGCGCGGCATGTGGCGCTGCAGGTAGTAATCCATGTCGAACTTGCCGCCCTTGCTGTGCGGATAGAGAAAGCTGATCTTGATCATGCCGGACTCCAGTTGGATCGGATCGAATTGGGGGTAAATGCTCGGCAAGCGTAGCAGAAAGCGTGCATTCGCTTGCGCTGGCGGGGCGGCCTCAGCACTCCACGATATTCACCGCCAAGCCGCCACGCGCGGTTTCCTTGTACTTGGTCTTCATGTCGGCGCCGGTCTCGCGCATGGTCTTGATCACGGAGTCGAGCGACACATAGTGCATGCCGTCGCCGCGCAACGCCATGCGCGCCGCGTTCACGGCCTTCACCGAGGCCATGGCGTTGCGCTCGATGCAGGGAATCTGCACCAGCCCGCCGACCGGGTCGCAGGTCAGCCCGAGGTTGTGCTCCATGCCGATCTCGGCCGCGTTCTCCACCTGCTCCGGCGTGCCGCCCATCACGGCGGCCAGGGCGCCGGCGGCCATCGAGCAGGCCACGCCGACCTCGCCCTGGCAGCCGACCTCGGCGCCGGAGATCGAGGCATTAAGCTTGTAGAGCATGCCGATGGCGCCGGCTGTCAGCAGGAAGTCGATCACGCCTTGCGGGTTGGCGCCCGGCACGAAGCGGTCGTAGTAATGCAGCACGGCCGGGATGATGCCGGCGGCGCCGTTGGTGGGCGCGGTGACCACGCGGCCGCCGGCGGCGTTTTCCTCGTTGACGGCGATCGCATAGAGGTTGACCCAGTCGATTACCGAGAGCGGATCGGCCAGCGCGCGCTCGGCGTGCTCGGTGAGGTTGCGGAACAGGTCGTGGGCGCGGCGCTTGACCTTGAACGGCCCGGGCAACTCGCCGTCGGTGCGGCAGCCGCGTGCCACGCAGGCTTGCATCACGGCCCAGATCTGCAGCAGGCCGGCATTGACCTCGGCTTCGCTGCGCCACACGCATTCGTTTTCCATCATCAGCCGCGCAATGCTCTTCTTGCTGGCGGCTGCCATCTCCAGCATCGCGCGCCCGCTGCGAAACGGATGCGGCAACTGCTGGTCAGCCTCCAGGATATGCGTATTGGCTGCACCGGCGGTGATGATGAAGCCACCGCCCACCGACAGGTAACGCCCTTCACGGATGCGCTCGCCGCCGGCATTGAAGGCGTGGAACTTCATGCCGTTGGGATGCTCGGCCATGGCCTCGCGGCGGTAGAAGACGATGTGCTCCTTCTCCACGAAGGGCACGGGATGCGTGCCCAGCAGCGAGAGCGTGCGGCTGGCGCGCAGCGCGGCCAGCCGCACGTCGATGGTGTCGGGGTCGATGGTGTCGGGCGCTTCGCCCAGCAAGCCGAGGATCACGCCCTTGTCGGTGCCGTGGCCGCGGCCGGTGGCGCCGAGCGAGCCATACAGCTCCACGCGCACGCTGGCCACCTGCGGCAACAGGCCGTCGCGCGCCAGGCCCTGGGCGAACATCAGCGCGGCGCGCATCGGACCAACGGTGTGCGAGCTTGATGGGCCGATGCCCACCTTGAACAGGTCGAAGACGCTGACAGCCACGGTAGGCTCCTGGGGTTGGCTCGCGCCGGGGTCAGACCGGCGCGTCCGTGTCCTGATTGATGGGGGCGCGCCACAGCGAACCCGCCGCATCGGGCGGCGGGGGTGGCACGTCTTTCTTTATCAGCACGCTGATGGTGCCGTCGTTCTCGAGGATCGCGAAATGCACATCGGCAACGCGCTCGCACCCCGCATGGCGCAGTGCCTTGTGCAGGTCGTCGCGGGTCACGAAGGCGCGCTTCATCACGTCACCGAAGACCATGCCGTCGTGGATCAATACCTGCGGGCGCCCCTCGACGACGTTCTCGAAGCGCCGGCTGCACCAGCTCAGCCACGCCAGCACAAGGTTGGCGCCGACCAGCGTCACCGCCAGGATCAACCCGGCCGTGACGGAGTTGTCCCCGGCGTTCATGGCGTTCTGCACGGCGTTGGACAGCACCAGCAGCAGCACCAGGTCGAGCGAGGTAAGCTGCCCGATCTGACGCTTGCCGGACAGCCGCAGCAGCACCAGCAGGCTGCCGTAGACGATCAGTCCGCGCAGGACGAATTCCCACCATGGGGCGCTGAGATTCCACATGCGTGCTCCGCATTCCGGGCACGGCCGGGTGGCCGCGCATCCACACAGAGCATAGCGCGAGGGCGATGCGTCGGGGCCGCCGCAACGCGCAGCCGCCCCGGCCTCATGCCAGCTTACTCTTCGGTGTACTCGCTCATCGGCACGCAGGCGCAGAACAGGTTGCGGTCGCCGTACACGTTGTCCGCACGGCCAACGGGTGGCCAGTACTTCTGCGTGCGCAGCGCGGCCACCGGGTAGGCGGCTTCCTGGCGCGTGTACTTGTGTTCCCACACGTCGGCAGTGATCACGGCGGCGGTGTGCGGCGCATTCTTCAGCGGGTTGTCCTCGCGGTCGAAGGTGCCGTCTTCCACGCGGGCAATCTCGGCGCGGATGGCGATCATCGCGTCGATAAAGCGGTCCAGCTCGTGCAGGGCCTCGCTCTCGGTCGGCTCGATCATCAGCGTGCCCGGCACCGGGAAGCTCATGGTGGGGGCGTGGAAGCCGTAGTCCATCAGGCGCTTGGCCACGTCCTCGTTGGAGATGCCGGTGGTCTTTTGCAGCGCGCGTACGTCCAGGATGCACTCGTGCGCCACCAGGCCGTGCTGGCCAGTGTAGAGCACGGGGAAGTGCGGCGACAGGCGGCGCGCCACGTAGTTGGCGGCCAGGATGGCGTTCTCGGTGGCGGCGGTCAGGCCGGCCGAGCCCATCATGGCGATGTACATCCACGAGATCGGCAGGATGCTGGCCGAGCCGAACGGCGCGGCGGACACGCCGCCGATGCCCTGGTCGTCGCGGCGATAGCCCACGCTGTCCTGGTTGGGCAGGAAGTCAGCCAGATGCGCACCGACCGCCACCGGGCCAACGCCCGGGCCGCCACCGCCGTGGGGGATGCAGAAGGTCTTGTGCAGGTTCAGGTGGGACACGTCGCCACCGAACTGGCCCGGCGCGGCGGTGCCGACCATGGCGTTCATGTTGGCGCCGTCGACGTAGACCTGGCCGCCGTGCTTGTGCACGATGTCGCAGATCTGCTGCACGCCCTGCTCGAATACGCCGTGCGTAGACGGGTAGGTGATCATGATCGCGGCGAGGTTCTTGCTGTGCTGCTCGGCCTTCTTCGCCAGGTCTTCCAGGTCGACGTTGCCGTTCTCGTCACAGGCCACCACCACCACCTTCATGCCGGCCATCTGTGCCGACGCCGGGTTGGTGCCGTGCGCGGAGGACGGGATCAGGCAGATGTCGCGGTGGCTTTCGCCACGGCTGGCGTGGTACGCATGGATGATCAGCAGGCCGGCGTATTCGCCTTGCGAGCCGGCATTGGGCTGCAGGCTCACCGCCGCGTAGCCGGTGGCGGCGCACAGCATGGCTTCGAGCTGGTCGATCATCTCGCGGTAGCCGACCGTCTGGTCCAGCGGCGCGAACGGGTGGATCTTGCTGAATTCGGGCCACGTCACCGGGATCATCTCGCTGGTGGCGTTGAGCTTCATGGTGCACGAGCCCAGCGGGATCATGGTGCGGTCCAGCGCCAGGTCCTTGTCGGCCAGCATGCGCAGGTAGCGCAGCATTTCGTGCTCGGCGTGGTGCGTGTTGAACACCGGGTGCGTCAGGTAGGCGCTCTGGCGCGCCAGGCCGGCCGGGAACGCGTCTTGCGCGGCGGCTTCGAGTGCATCGAAGCCGGGCACCGGCTTGCCGTGGGCGAAGATTTCCAGCAGGGCGACGACGTCCTCGCGCGAGGCGGTCTCGTCCAGTGAGATGCCGATGCGGGTGGCGCCGGCGTGGCGCAGGTTGATGCCCCGCGCGGTGGCCGAGGCGTGGAGGGCTTCGGTGTTGAAGCCGGTTTCCAGCGTCAGCGTATCGAAGAAGGTGGCGTTGGTGCGCGCGTAGCCCAGTTGCTCCAGGCCGCCGGCCAGCGTGGCCGTCAGGCGGTGCACGCGCTGGGCGATGCGCTTGAGGCCTTGCGGGCCGTGGTACACGGCGTACATCGAGGCCATCACGGCCAGCAGCACCTGTGCCGTACAGATGTTCGACGTCGCTTTTTCGCGGCGGATATGCTGCTCGCGCGTTTGCAGGGCCAGGCGATACGCCTTGTTGCCTTGCGCGTCGATGGTCACGCCCACCAGGCGGCCGGGCATGGAGCGCTTGAAGGCATCCTTGACCGCCATGTAGCCGGCGTGCGGGCCGCCAAAGCCGAGCGGCACGCCAAAGCGTTGCGAGTTGCCCACCGCCACGTCGGCGCCCCACTCTCCGGGCGCGGCGATCAGGGTCAGCGCCAGCAGGTCGGCGGCAGCCACCACCAGTCCACCAGCGGCGTGCACCGCGTCGGCGATGGCACGGTAGTCCGCCACATCGCCGTTCACGCCGGGGTACTGCAGCAGCACGCCGAAGGCATGGGCACCGGCCGCTTCGGCAGCGGGGCCAACCTTGACTTCGATGCCCAGCGGCAGCGCGCGGGTGCGTACCACTTCCAGCGTTTGCGGCAGCACGTCGTCCGCGACATAGAAAGTGGTGGAGGCGTGCTTGTTGACGCGCTGCAGCAGCGTCATGGCCTCGGCGGCCGCCGTGCCTTCATCCAGCATCGACGCATTGGCGATGTCCAGGCCGGTCAGGTCGGTCACCATCTGCTGGAAGTTCAGCATGGCTTCCAGGCGGCCCTGGGAAATTTCGGGCTGGTAGGGCGTGTAGGCGGTGTACCAGGCCGGGTTCTCGAAGATATTGCGCAGCACCACGCCCGGGGTCAGCGTGTTGTAGTAGCCCTGGCCGATAAAGCTCTTGAGCACGCGGTTCTTGCTGGCCAGGCCACGCAGCTTGGCCAGCGCGGCTTCTTCGGTCAGCGGCGCGGTGAACTCGCCCAGCGGCATGCCGTCGCGGCGGCGGATGGCGGCGGGGATGACGGCGTCGATCAGCGCGGCGCGGTTGTCATAGCCCAGCACCTTGAGCATGTGCTGTTGTTCGGCGGCGTCGGGGCCGATATGGCGGGAGGCGAAGGCGTCGCGCGCCTCCAGTTCGGCCAGCGTGGGCCGGGCAACTTGGGCGGCAGTCATGGGCAAAGGGGCGTTCATGGCAAGAATCTCGTGGGAGCGGTGCGGCGGGTGGTCGGCCCGGTCCGCGTCGCGGCAGTCTTTATCCGTCATTCCCGTGGCGCGGGAATGACGATCTGGCATCAGGCGCCGACGTTGGCCTTATAGGCGTCGGCCGACATCAGGCCGTTCACGTCGTCGCTGTTGGCCGGCTTGAGCTTGAACAGCCAGGCGTCGAAGGCGTCGGCATTGACGCTTTCCGGCGCGGCCGCGGCGGCGTCGTTGATGGCGATCACTTCGCCTGCCACCGGCGCGTAGATGTCGGACGCGGCCTTGACCGATTCCACCACGGCCAGCGCGTCGCCGGCGCCGACCGACTTGCCCACTTCCGGCAGTTCCAGGAAGACGATGTCGCCCAGCGCGTCCTGCGCGTGGTCGGTGATGCCGATGGTCAGCGTGCCGTCGGCTTCGACGCGCACCCACTCATGGGACTCGGTGTATTTCAGGTCGGCGGGGAAATTCATGGGATTGCTCCAGATTCAATTTGTTATTCAGCGCCAGCCGGGGGGATGTCGAAGTTCGACGGGGTAACCGCCGGCGGGCGCGCTGTGACCGGTGCGAGCGTTTCAGCTCACGAGTGCCTTGCCATTGCGCACAAACGGCAGTTTAACCACAGTCGCGGCGAGTTTGCGGTCGCGGATCTCGACCTGCACCTCGGCGCCGAGCGCAACGTCGAGCGGCAGGCGGGCAAAAGCGATGGACTGGGACAGCGAGGGGCTGAAGGTGCCACTGGTGATTTCGCCTTCGCCAGCAGGGGTGATGACCTTCTGGTGGGCGCGCAGCACGCCGCCCGCTTTTCCGTTGGCCGGGCGCAGGATCAGCCCGACGAACTGCTGGGTCTTGCCGCCAGCGACCAGGGCCGCCTTGCCGGTGAAGTCGCGTTCGCTTTGCAAGTCCACGGTCCAGGCCAGGCCGGCGTTGAGCGGCGAGGTGTGGATATCCATGTCCTGGCCGTACAGGTTCATGCCGGCCTCCAGGCGCAGCGTGTCGCGCGCGCCCAAGCCCGCCGGGCGCACGCCCTCGGCGATCAGCTTTTCCCACAGGCCGGCCACGTTCTCGGCTGGCACCACCAGCTCGAACCCGTCTTCGCCGGTATAGCCGGTGCGTGCCACCATGACTTCGCCAAGGGCGGGGTCCTGCACCACGACGGCGTTGAACGGCTTCAGGGCTTCGCTGGGTTGTGTCGAGGGGAAGGCGTTCCACACCTTGGCGCGGGCATTCGGGCCCTGCACCGCGACGATCGCCAGCGGAGCCACGCCGTCGGGCGCATTGTCGCCGCGGCGCGGCGTGATGCGCACGCCGCTATTGGTGGCGGCGTTGCGCGCGGCGATCCATTCGATATCGTTGTTGGCGGTGCCAGCATTCACCACCAGGCGGAAGTGGTCCTCGGCGAAGAAATAGACGATCAGGTCGTCGATGACGCCACCCTTCTCGTCCAGCATGCAGGAGTACAGCGCCTTGCCCGGCGTTTGCAGCTTGTCCACATTGTTGGCCAGCAGGCCACGCAGGAAGGCACGCACATGCTCGCCATTGAGATCGACCACGCACATGTGGGAGACGTCGAACATGCCGGCATCCGTGCGCACGGCGTGATGTTCCTCGATCTGGGAGCCGTAGTTGACCGGCATGTCCCAGCCGCCGAAGTCGACCATGCGGGCGCTGAGGGCGCGGTGGATAGCGTTGAGGGGCGTGGCCTGGAGCGTCATGGAATCCTCGGGGGAAGGCAAATCTCGGTTCGAAAACAAAAAAAGGGCCATCCGCCGCAGGATTCGGCGCGCCATAGCGCTGCCAGATCCGCTGCGGCGGATGACCCCTCTGTCCTCGATACCTGAGAGATTACAAGGCGGATTCCATTTACCGGAAACCCAAGCCTTGCGCGCCCCTTCGGTGGGCACGCTCACCAAGGCTGTCGACGGAATCGATCAGTGGCGGGTGCCGCTCTCCAGAGTACGGCGTGCATCGTGTGCATGTTGCAAGCCGATCCAACCAGTCCATGGTGCCTGAGAGTTTTCGGGTGATACCCCTTCGGCGGCGCAAGATCTGCGCGCTCTCCCGGTCGGATGGCGCGACTCTACAGCCAGCCTCGGGGGCTTGTCAACGCGCTCGCGCGCCAGCCCGGGCGCAGCCGCTGGCCGGCTGGCCGGCGTGTTAACATCTGCGGCTCCGATGGCTTTTGCTGTGCTGCAGGCTTCACCCGTGGCCTTGGCCGCGCCAGTGCATGTGCTGCTTTTGCCATGCGCAAAAGCCCGCGCCCGCCTTGCCGGCCATCCCGCCACCCAGCACCACCACCAGCCCTCGCATGACCCACGGACTCAATCCTGCCCAATCCGAAGCCGTTCGCTACCTCGACGGCCCCTGCCTGGTGCTCGCCGGCGCTGGCTCGGGCAAGACCCGGGTGATCACGCAGAAGATCGCGCACCTGATCGAGGACAAGGGCTTCCAGCCCAAGCACATCGCCGCGGTGACCTTCACCAACAAGGCCGCCAAGGAGATGCAGGAGCGCATCGCCAAGCTGATGGAAGGCAAGACCACGCGCGAGGGCAAGCGCATCCCCATCAAGCAGATCACGGTGAGCACCTTCCACTCGCTGGGCGTGCAGATCCTGCGCGCCGAGGCCGAGCACGTGGGCCTGAAGCCGCGCTTTTCCATCATGGACTCGGACGATTGCTTTGGCATGGTGCAGGAGCAGCTCGCCTCCACCGACAAGAAGCTGATCCGCAGCGTGCAGAGCACCATCTCGCTGTGGAAGAACGGCATGGTCGATCCCGAGACCGCCATCGCCCAGGCCGACAACCCCGACGATCACCAGGCGGCGCTGATCTACCGCAACTACGTGGCTACGCTGCATGCCTACCAGGCGGTGGACTTCGACGACCTGATCCGCCTGCCGGCAGAGCTGTTCGCGCGCAACGAAGAGGTGCGCCTGCGCTGGCAGAACCGGCTGCGCTACTTCCTGGTGGACGAGTACCAGGACACCAACGCCTGCCAGTACCAGCTGCTCAAGCAGCTCGCCGGCGGCTCGCACCTGCGCGCACCGGCCTTCACCGCGGTGGGCGACGACGACCAGGCCATCTACGGCTGGCGCGGCGCCACGCTGGACAACCTCAAGCTGCTGCAGACCGATTTCCCCGACCTGAAGGTGGTCAAGCTGGAGCAGAACTACCGCTCCACCGTGCGCATCCTGGAGGCGGCCAATGCGGTCATCTCCAACAATCCCAAGCTGTTCGACAAGAAGCTGTGGAGCGAGCACGGCATGGGCGACCCCATTGCCGTCAACCCAATGAACGATGAGGAGCACGAGGCGGAGTCGGTCGTATTCCGCTTGTCGGCCCACAAGTTCGAGCGGCGCGCGCAGTTCCGCGACTACGCCATCCTGTATCGCGGCAACCACCAGGCGCGGCTGTTCGAGCAGATCCTGCGCCGCGAGCGCATTCCCTATGTGCTCTCGGGCGGGCAGAGCTTCTTTGACAAGGCCGAGATCAAGGACATCTGCGCCTACCTGCGCCTGATCGCCAACCCGGAGGACGATCCCGCCTTCATCCGCGCCATCACCACGCCCAAGCGCGGCGTGGGCAACACCACGCTGGAAGTGCTTGGCACCTTCGCCGGCCAGGCCAAGGTGTCGTTGTTCGAGGCGGCCATGATGGGCGGCATCGAAGGCAAGCTCCAGCCGCGCCAGCTGGAGCCGCTGCGGGTGTTCTGCGAGGCCATGGTGCGCCTGGCCGGGCGCGCGGCCAGCGATCCCGCCACCCAGGTGCTCGACGACATGATGGAAGGCATCCACTACGAGGCCTACCTGTACGACACCTTCGATGAGCGCCAGGCCCAGTCGCGCTGGACCAACACGCTGGAGTTCCTCGACTGGCTCAAGCGCAAGGGCACCAAGCCCGAGGCGACGGGCGAGGGCGAGGAGGCCACCGGCTTCGACACCGCCGATGGTTTCGGCGACGAGGGCAAGAACCTGCTGGAGCTGACCCAGACGGTGGCGCTGATGAGCATGCTCGAAGGCCGCGAGGAAGATCCCGACGCGGTGCGCCTGTCGACGCTGCACGCCTCCAAGGGGCTGGAGTACCCGCACGTGTTCCTGGTCGGGGTGGAAGAGGGCATCCTGCCCCACTGCCGCGAAGACGAGGACATGAGCGACGAGAAGATCGAGGAAGAGCGCCGTCTGATGTATGTAGGCATCACGCGTGCGCAGCGCAGCCTGCACCTGAGCTGGTGCAAGAAGCGCAAGCGCGCCCGCGATACCTACTCTTGCGAGCCCTCGCGCTTTATCGGCGAGATGAAGCTCGAAGAGGCCCCCGCGATCAAGGACGAAACGCCCGCCATGAGCCCCAAGGACCGCCTGGCCGGGCTCAAGGCCTTGCTGGGAACGCCCGGCACGCCAGGCAAGACCTCCGCATGACCGGCCCCGGCGGGCGTTCCGTGCCCCATCCCGGTGCCAATCGTACAAAGTCGATACATTAGCCTACAAGCGGGACAAGACCCCCGCCCGATGTCTGTCTAACATCACCGGTGCCTGGCCCGACGTATGGACCAGGCGTCGCGCCGTTCCGTCCCTTCGGAGTGGCGTGGCCGGGCAGCACGCCCGAATTCTTCCCTGTTCAGCGCCTCCGCACTTGGGTCCGGGGGCGTTTTTTTAGGGAATCCGCCAGATCCCGTGGCCGTCAGGCGCGCGCCGGCAATGCCGTCCTGTGCGTTTTGCACTGGCGAAGCGCCGCGCGTGCGATACGCGGCATGCTGCAGATGCACCTTGCGGCTGAGCGCATCGTCGAAGAACAGCAGGCTGGTCAGTACCTCGGTTTTGCCGAGATGGATCTTCAAGTGGATACGCACCGCGCGCGGCGCGTACCAGCCCGGGTAGATCGTCAGGAACTGCGCGGCGCCATCGGCGCCGGTGGCGATCCTCACAGTACACCGCCGAGGAAGCGGCGGCGGCCGCTGTTTGCTGCTATCGGGCTTGCGTGGCCGAGGGGCTTACCGGGCATCTGGCGCTCCTTGTTGGTGAGGCCCCGCAGCGCCGGGTACGCCAAATGGGCTGTTCGCGCCGAAGGCGCAGGGCATGGGCGCTGGTCCGCGGCCGGGCATGGGGCCTGGCATGGCGCCGGGGAAGGGG